>CAYSMR010000015.1:0-15734 GCA_964432195.1 uncultured Zetaproteobacteria bacterium
AAGCATCGCATTTAGTGCCTGAAAGTTGCTAATGCGGATATTGCCCCGGGCGCGATGTATGCAACATTGCTCTCCTGCAATGTTGTGCAAGGAAAAGCAAAACCGCGTTTTTGCCTTTCCGAGCTTAAGCATGCGTTGATTGTCGGACGGCCCCGCGCTGTGCGGAGCGCATTTGAGTGGGCTGCATTGAGTAAGGCGGTTTCTTGGCCTGAGAATTGCTCACTGACCAGTATGGCCCGAATGGCGCCTGCGGCGCCGGCACGACAGGAATGTCGTTTTATGCATAGGAGAGGATGATGACAGTGTCCGGATTTGATCGACAATCAACGCTTGAGTTGCTGAAATTCAGCGAAGATCTGCCCTCGCTGCCGGATCGTTTCGTGCAGATCCAGAATATTGCCCAGGATCCGGCTTCTGATTCCGATGATCTGGCTCGGGTGATCCGCAGCGATCAGGCGACAACGGCAATGATATTGAAGTTTGCCAATTCGCCGGCCTACAATCCGAGCAATACGCCGATCGGCGAACTCTCCAAGGCGATCGCACGACTGGGGTCGCGCGAAACGGTGCATATCGCGATGGCGATGTCGCTGATGTACGGTATGATTCTGCCGACCGGCATGGCCAATATCCGGGTGTTCTGGTCGCATGCGTTTGCCGTGGCGCTGGCGACTGAACGGATGGCCCGCGATGCCGATCCCGCCGAACAGCATTGCAATCATGAACGGGCCTTTATGGCCGGCCTGCTGCACGATATCGGGCGCGCTGCGCTCGGCATGCGAGTCGATTTCTCCTATTTCGAGCATGAGACCGGGCATCTGCATGAGAGCGCCCTGATTCAGGCCGAACAGGATTATTACGGCGTTAACCATGCCGAAGCCGGCATGTATCTGTTGCAGGCCTGGCAGTTCCCGGAGGATCTGTGCCGAGCGGTGGCCGGGCATCACGATTCGGAGAGCACGCATTTTCTCTCGCGTATCTGCTATCTGGCCAATGCGTTTGTTAATGAATATGTCCCCGAGCGCACGCCGTTTGATGTGATTGATGAGACGCTGCGGGATGCGTTCGCCAAGTACGCGCCGGATCTTGCCAGGTTGGAGCAGCAGCTGCCGCCGGCCTGACATGCTGGCTGATTGCCGATGTGGCGGGCTGGTCGTAACATGGCCGGCTGTTGACAGGATGTCGCGGCGCTGACCGCTGCATCTCCGGACAGGAGCAGACAAGGGCATACGAACAAGGGCGGACTTTCCAACAGATGATTTTGAAAAAAACGCTACTTGATGGCAAAATCAAGGCACTGGCTTGGACGCGCGACCAGGATACGCTCTATATGGTTGCGCTGGCTGTCGTGGTCGGCGTGCTGGCCGGGTATATGGCGCTGTTGCTGCGTTATATGATCGAGTGGGTCAGCCTGTTCTGGACCGGCGAGCGCACCTGGGAGGCGGTGATTGAAACGCTGCCCTGGTATATCTATCTGCTGGCGCCGACGATCACCGGCCTGATGGTTGGCTGGATTACCGTACGTTTCCTGCCCGGTGGCGAGTTGCGCGGCGTGGCCGGCGTGCTGGCCGATCTGGTGGAACGGCGCGGACGGGTCAATCCGAGCCAGCTGGTGACCGAAACGGTCGGTGGCGCACTGGCGATCGGCGGTGGTGCCAGCCTTGGCCGTGAAGGGCCGACGGTGGCGCTCGGCGCGTTGCTGGCCTCGGAGATCGGTCAGAGGCTGGGACTGAGCGAGCAGCAGTTGCGTACGCTGATCGGTTGCGGCGTAGCGGCGGCGATCGCCGCATCATTCAATACGCCGATTGCCGGCGTACTGTTCGCACTGGAGGTGATTCTGGCCGACTACGCGATTGCGACCTTCAGTCCGATTGTGATCGCATCGGTGCTGGCTACGGTGATTGCACGCTCGGAGCTGGGTAATTATCCTGCCTTCACCGTGCCGGAATACCATCTGATCAGCGTTTGGGAGATTCCGTCCTATATCGTTATCGGTGCGATCTGCGGTCTGGTGGCGGCTCTGTTTATCAAATCGATGGTGCCGACCCGGCGGCTGCTGGGTCGCCTGCTGCCGAACAGCTATTTGCGGCCGGCGATGGTTGGCTTCGTAGTCGGCCTGATGGGGCTGGCACTGCCGCAGGTGATGTCGATCGGTTACGGTACTGTTGGCGATATGATGCTCGAGCGTATTCACCCCGAACTGCTCGGCACGCTGCTGCCGCTGGCTGGTTTTTTGGCCATTGTGCTGGTCGGCAAGCTGGTGGCGACGATCCTCTGCTCGGCCGGCGGCTTCCCGGGTGGCCTGTTCGGTCCGGCCCTGTTTCTCGGCGCGACGGTAGGGGCACTGTTCGGCGATATCGCGCACGGCTTTTCGCCGGCCTATTCCGAGAGTTATGGCGCCTATGCACTGGTGGCCTGCGGCGCGCTGACTGCGGCAGCGCTGCAGGCACCGCTGACGGTGATGCTGATCGTGTTTGAGATGACGGCCAATTACCAGATCATGCTGCCGCTGATGGCAGCCTGCAGTGTGGCAACGCTGGTAACGCGCCGCTTCGGCCGCGCCTCGGTGTTTACCGAAGCACTGGAGGAGCGCGGCATCGAGACGCACTGGGGACTGGAGCAATCGTGGATGCGTTCGGTGCCGGTCAGCCGCATTCCATGGCGCTCGATTCCGGCGGTCTCGGAGAAGACGCGCCTGCATGAGCTCAAGCGGGTCTATACCGAATCGGGCAAGGGGTGCGTACAGATCGTCGATGACGATGGCCTGATGGTCGGCATTGTCACCTTCGCTGATCTGCAAAAATGGCTGATCGATCCGGCTCTGGATCAGGTGATCGTCGCCAGCGAGGTGGTGAACCGCAATGTGCTGGTGGTATCGGAAAACGACAGCCTGCTCGATGCGATCCATATTCTTGACCGCGAGGAGTTCGAGCAGATGCCGGTTGTGGCGGCCGATAATCCGCGCAAGGTGCTCGGCGTGCTGTCGCGCAATGCGATCTTCTCGACCTATCATAAATTGATTGTTAAACACGGAGAGGGCGAACATGGCTGACCATGCTCTGAATCCGGCCCAGCAGCAGGCCGCGACGGCCGGTGCAGGGCCACAGCTGATTCTGGCCGGCGCGGGCTCCGGAAAAACACGCACGATCGTCCATCGCATCGGTCATCTGATTGCCGAGGCCGGCATCGCGCCGCACCGGATTCTTGCCGTTACGTTCACGAACAAGGCTGCGGCCGAATTGCAGGAGCGGCTGAGCAGTCTGATCGGAGATGGCGGCGGCGGGGTGGTTTCCGGCACATTTCATTCGATCTCGCTGCGCATCCTGCGCCGCTACGCCGATGCGCTCGGGTTCCCACGTTCGTTTCAGGTGATCGATGCCGATGATCAGAAGGCGCTGATCAAACGCATTCTGAAAAGTCGCAATATCGCCTCCGACCGTCTGCACCCGTCCTACCTGCTGAACTGGATCGAGCACTGCAAACATGCCGGCATTCGCGCCGGAGAGGCCGAATCGTTCGACTGGAATGGCGTCAATCTGGCCGAACTCTATGCTGCCTATCAGCAGGAGCTCAAACAGCATGAGCGCATGGATTTCTCCGATCTGATCCTCAATGTTGTTGTCCTGCTGCGCGAGCACGTCGATATTGCCGTGGCGATCCGGGCCCGTTTTGATCATGTGCTGGTGGACGAGTATCAGGATACCAATCCGGTGCAGCATGAGTGGCTGATGCTGTTGTGCAGTGAGCATCGCAACCTGACCGTTGTCGGCGATGACGATCAGAGTATCTACGGTTGGCGCGGCGCGGACGTGCGCCATATTCTCGAATTCGAACGAATCTGGGACGGCGCGACGCTGCACCGTCTGCAGCAGAACTACCGTTCCAGAGCAACGATTCTCGATCTGGCCAATGCAATCATCGGCGAGAATGCCGACCGGCATGAAAAAGTCCTCGAGGCGACGCGCAGTGGCGGGGAGACGCCCTGCTGGCGCATCTGTAATGACGAGTATGACGAGGCGCGCCAGATCCTGCGCCATGTTGAGCGCTGGCTGGCTGACGGCTACAGCGCATCCGAAATTGCAGTGCTCTACCGCTCCAACCGGCAGTCGCTGCCGCTGGAGCAGGTGTTCCGCGAAGCCAATATCGGCTACCGGATCATCGGCGGCGTCGGTTTTTTCGAACGTATGGAGATCAAGGATGCGCTGGCCTACTGGGCGCTGCTCAATCGCTGCGGCGATGGTATGCACCTGATGCGCATCTGCAACAAACCCAAACGCGGGCTTGGCATCAAAGGGCAGGAACAGATCGCCGCAGCACTGGCTACGTCGGGCCTGCGTGCCTGGGAGTGGCTGGATCTGCTGGCTGACGGTTCAGCGGTTGGCGCGACGCGCAAGCTTACGTCGCTGGCCGGAATGATGCGGGAGATCCGCGACGATGCGGCGATCGATGATGATCGAGGACTGATGCGTGTGCTGGAGCACAGCGGTTATCTGGAGAGCCTGAAGGCGATAGGGGAGATCGAGGCCGCAGCGCGGCTGGAAAACATTCGCACGTTGCAGGATTATATTGACATCTCGCTGGCCCAGGGACTGAGTCCGGTCGAGTTCATGGACCGGGCGGCGCTGCTGCAGAGTAGCGAGGAGATGGGAGCGGATGAGCAACAGTCTGCCGATGCGGTCAGCATGATGAGTCTGCACCGGGCAAAGGGGCTGGAGTTCGATTGTGTCGTGCTGCCCGGCGTCGAGGAGGGACTGCTGCCGCATCAGCGTTCGCTCGACGAGAGTGAGGCGGGTATTGCCGAAGAGCGGCGACTGCTTTATGTCGGTATTACGCGCGCCCGCGAGCATCTGTTGATCACATCGGCCCGGTTGCGTCGTTTTTATGGTGAAATGCACTACCCCCAGCCCAGCCGCTTTATTAAACAGCTCAGTCCGGAGGTTCTGTATCAGGATCATGGTGCGCTGGTTGGTGAAACGGCAGTTCCGGGCAGCGGCGGTATCGATATCGGCGTCAATGTGCGGCATCCGAGTTTCGGCGAAGGGGTCGTGCTGGCGCTGGAGGGAGCGGGCGATGCGGCGCGCATTACCATCCAGTTTCAGCGCGCCGGTATCAAGCGGCTGATGTTGAAATACGCAGCCCTGCAGCTAGATTGAGCAGGCAAGGAGAGCGTCATGAGTATCACGATCTATCACAATCCGCGTTGTTCCAAATCCAGGGCGTCGCTGGCCCTGCTGAGGGAGCGCGGGAATGAACCGGAGATTATCGAATACCTGAAAACGCCGCCAGCCGAGGCGGAGCTAGAACGGATTCTGACATTGCTGGGGATGGAGCCGCAGGCTCTGATGCGCACAGGTGAAATTGAGTACAAAGAGCATGTGCAGGGCAGGGAGCTCTCTCGCGCCGATGCGATCGCATTGATGACGAGATACCCGAAACTGATCGAGCGTCCGATTGTCGTCAGCGGCGATCGGGCCGTCATCGGCCGGCCACCGGAGAATGTGTTGACACTGCTGTAGGGGCGGGCACGTCGTGGCGCAACAGCTGCAGAAAAACAAGAGATGTGAAAATCGTTTGACAGTGGCGATGAAATTGTGAAACTTCGCGCCACCTCAAACGCGCCTATAGCTCAGTTGGTAGAGTAGCGGACTTTTAATCCGTGGGTCCTAGGTTCGAGTCCTAGTGGGCGCACCATATATCCAGGCATCTGCAGCAATGCGGATGCCTTTTTTTGTGCCAAATTTCTGCATTTTATGTGACACAGGTCACAGTTTATAGCATGCTGTCGCGTACGCTCGGGCGCGGTTTTCGTACTGCAGGAAGGGGTATTATGGCTGATCATCAACATCTGTCCGACGATGGGAGTGCGGACAAGGGTAGAGCTGACAGGCATCGCGGCTTTGAATCATTTCAAAGTCAGCTGGATGCGTTTGTCGAGCGGGAAAAAGCCGCGCTTGCCGGTGCCGGCGAGGATGCAGAAGTGCTGCAGCAGCGACTGGATCGGTTTATCAACAGTCTGCAGGAGAAGCTGGACCAGTTTGTTCAGAGCCAGCCGATCGCTGCCGACGGATCTGCTCCGGAGCCTGTCGTTGCAGAGAACCCGGAGACCGCTGAACAGGCGCCGCGTTCCGCGGCCGATGCGTTGGTGGTGTGCCTGGAGCCGATTGATGACACCGTGCCCGGGGACGAATATGCGGCTTCCGAACCGGCTGTGCGAACGAAGGCGGCCTATCCGCGGCTGATATTCGGCGTGCTGCTTGGCGCCAGCTGTATTACTGCTGCGATTTTGTGGTTTGTCTGGCCGGTCGGCCAGGTCTCCTCGCCCCGACTGCTGCCGGAGCTGTCGTCGCCCACAGTTGTCCCCACTGTAGTACCCGGCGATGAGCCGATCGACGGACCGGCTGTTGCGGCTCATCCGCTTGCCGAAGCGGGACATCCGTCACGACCTAGCGATACTGCGAACTTGAAAAAAACGGCCGAAACAGCGCCGGTTGCTCAGGCGTCTTCCGCACGAGCGCAGTCAACCGCGCCGGAGCGTCAGCCTGTCCGGCAGCCAGTCGCTGTGCCCAAGATCAAGCAGGCGGCGAATACGCCGGCTGCAGTGAAGCAGGCAGCTGTGCCGGCGGTTTCCGAGCCGACGCGGCTGACGGTCTCAGTTCGCATTGGCAATATCCGCAGTGCGCCCAAGCGCTCAGCTCGCGTGCTCTACCGGCTGGCGGCCGGTGCGGTTGTGACCAGACTTGCCGTGCAGGGTGACTGGTACCAAGTGCGTTTGAGAAACGGCACCGTGGCCTGGGCTCACCGATCTATTTTTTGAAGCTTTGAGATGCCCCTGAACGCTCAGCCCGGCGTTGCCGTCGCCAGCGCGGAAAAGGCGGCAATGCCGGCTGCCATGGCTGATTCGTCAATATCAAAGCAGGGGTGGTGCAGCGGGTAACGGGTCTCCGGGCTGCTGCCGGTGCCGAGCCGGAACAGGCAGCCCGGCACCGCATGCATGAATTCGGCGAAATCCTCGCCGCCCATCGATGCTTCATGGATGTCGATCTGTTTGGTATCGGGAATCACGGCTTCAAAGCGCTCCCGTGCGCGGGAGAGCAGTGCGGCGTCATTAATCAGCACCGGCGTCGCCTGTCTGAGCGTGAAGTGGGCCGTTGCGCCCCAGGCTTCGGCTGTCTGCCGGATAATTTGGTCCATGCGGGCGCGGATCTCCTCATGCGCCTCCGGGTGCAGGCTGCGAAACGTGCCGGAGAAGCTGATGTGATCGGGAATGACATTGCCGGCATGACCGCCGTGGATCTGGCCGATGGTCAGTACGGCAGGATGCAGCGGATTGACCCGACGCCCGACTATCTGGTGTAGGGCTTGAATGATATGGGTCGCGACCAGCACGACATCGGTGCACTCATGCGGGCGGGCCGCATGGCCGCCGCGGCCGCGAATCTCAACGTCGAACATATCGGCGGCCGCGCACATCGGTCCCTGACGCAGGCCGATCGAACCGGCCGGCAGGTACGGATAGACATGCAGCGCATAGATCTGCTGCGGCGTGAACGCTTCGAACAGCCCGTCGCGCAGCATTGCTGCGGCGCCCTGACAGGTCTCCTCGGCCGGCTGAAATATCAGGGCGATATTATAGTGCAGCTGCTCCTGCAGCATGGTGACTGTGCGCGCCAGCCCGAGCAGGATTGCAGTATGCGCATCGTGACCGCAGCTGTGCGAGATCTCGGCAAACTGCGAGGCATAAGGCCGCTGTTTCACATCCTGAATCGGCAGCGCATCCATATCGGCGCGAAATGCCAGCCATGGCCGCTGCGCATTGATGCGCAGCCGGGCCAGCAGGCCGTGACCGCCGATCTGCTCGCGCACTTCATACCCGAGCCGACGACAGTAATCGGCCGCAAATGCCGCCGTCTCTGCCTCCTGCCCGGATAGTTCGGGGCGGTGGTGCAGCTGACGACGGATCTCGATGACCTCCGCCATCACCGCATCAACGGCGGCGTTTAACGCGCCGGCAATGTGATTGTTGCTATGCTTGCATACACTGCTCTTTGCTCTCATCGACTCCACCCATCCTGCTGACGCATGGCTGCGACCATGGCCGCAAAATCCGCGCACTGGTCATAGAGGCGGCGCTGCATCTCCGCGCCGCCGCCATGTTTGCGCCAGTGCGGTATGCGTGCAGCGACGATGGCCAGCTCATCGTCGCTAATGCCGGCCGCAGCCAGCGCCTCCAGTCGCTGCTCCAGCCAGTCCAGCACCGGCACCAGCGCCTCGCTGAACGGATCAATGATAACCGTTCGCATGCCGTAACGACAGGCTCGCCAGCGGTTCTCCCTGATCAGTGACGGATGCACCCGCGGCTGTTCGCTTACTGTGGCCGCGGCCATGGCTTCAGCCCGTACATAGGCGATATAGGCGGCCGTATCGGCGCGGCTGCCGGGCATGTCTCCGATGCGGATTTCCAGCGTGCCGAAATCCGGATGCGGGCGCATCTCCCACCAGATGTCGCGCACCGAATCGATGCTGCCGGTGGCCATCAGCCGGGTCGTGCAGTGCTCGAAATCGCGCCAGTCGGCGAAATAGAACGGCATGCCGCCCTGACTCAGTCCTTCGAATATCTTGATGCGGCTGGCCATCAGGCCGGTCTTCTCGCCATGCCAGAACGGGGAGTTGGCCGAGATCGCCAGGAATACCGGCATGATCGGCAGCAGCTGATTCATTGCGCGGATGCAGCAGTCGCCGTCGGGCATGCCGATATGGGCATGAATGCCGCAGATATTGAAGCGGCGCGCGACCCAGCAGAGCCGCCTGAACAGGCGGGCGTAGCGGGGATCATCGCTGAGTTGCTGGTCGCGCCAGTGCGAGAACGGATGCGTCGAGGCGCTGAGCAGGGCGGCGCCTCTGGTCGCCAGTGCATCGGCGACCTGCGCATGCAGCTCGCACAGTTGGGCGATGGCGGCCGGTGTGTTGTTGTGGATGTCGGTATTCAGTTCGATAATTGATGTGAACAGTTCCGGCTTGATGCGCGGCGTCTGATCGAGGTCGGCCAGTACGTCGGGGGCCAGCGGCTCCTGTCGGCCGCTGGCGTTATCGACGCACATCCACTCCATCTCCACGCCGAGCGTGCCGGGCGCGGAGCTGTGGAACGGGATGCTGCTGGGCGCAGGTTTCTCCATCACTAAACTATACCGGCTGGCGGTTCCGGATTGAAGTCTTGCGTGTACAGGATGCGTCCGCAAATGCGGAGATCCGGCCCTGTCTGCAGGGGATGTGATCGGCGATTGTGATGCGCGACATATTTGTTACATTGCGGCAATGGATGATTCCCGTTTATCGTAATTCCGTACACATATAATCTCGCATTCAAAAGGATACGCCATTCATGTGGTTTAAAAATATACAATTTTACCGGTTTGAAGATCAGTTCAAACTGACAGCGGCGCAGTTGCACGACAAGCTGGAGACGCGCAAGGCGCGTCCCTGCGGTCAGATGGAGATGGGCTGTCAGGGCTGGAGTCAGCCGCTCGGCCGGGCCGGTCATACGCTGGTGCATGAGACCGACGGCGCGCTGATGATCTGTCTGCGTCGTGAGGACAAGCTGCTGCCGGCTTCGCTGGTGCGCGAGCAGGTCGCCGAGCGCGCCTTTCAGATCGAGCAGGAGGCCGGGCGTTCGGTCGGACGCCGGGAAAAGGCGGATATCAAGGATCAGGTGCTGCAGGAGTTGCTGCCGCGGGCGCTGGTGCGCGCCGCCCATACCTGGGCCTGTATTCTGCCGCAACAGGGCTGGCTGATTGTCGATGCATCGAGTGCGGCGAAGGCCGAGGATCTGATCGAGATGCTGCGCAAGACGCTGGGCACGCTGAATGTCGTGCTGCCGGCGACGACCGAATCGCCGGAATCGGCCATGACGCGCTGGATCATGGATGATGCCAGCTGGCCGGCCGGCTTCACGCTGGAGGATGAGTGTGAATTACAGGCGGGCGAGGGCGCTGAAGGCACGGTGCGCTGTAAATATATTGATGTCTCATCCGATGAAGTGCGGGCCCATGTCGCTTCCGGCCGGCGCGTAAAGAAGCTGGCGATGAACTGGCGCGAGCGACTCTCGTTCGTATTGCAGGATGATCTGTCGGTCAAGCGTTTGCGCTTTGATTCGGAGATTGCCGATGAGGTCGGCGAGGCCGGCGATGACGAGGCGAGCCGCTTCGATGCTGATTTCGCGCTGATGAGCGCTGAACTGGCCGCATTTATTCCCGAGCTGCTGGCAGCGCTGGACAGCGAGGACTGATCCCGGCGATGGCCGTTTATGCAGTGGGGGATATTCAGGGCTGCTTGAAGCCGCTGAAGCGAGTGCTCAAAGCGGTCAAGTTTGATCCGGCCAGGGATCAGCTCTGGTGCGTCGGTGATCTGGTCAACCGCGGCCCGGACTCGCTGAAAACACTGCGTTTTCTGAAGGGCCTAGGCGATGCCTGCGTCTGCGTGCTGGGTAATCACGATCTGCATCTGCTGGAGCTGGCCGCCGGCGGTGTGCTCTACCGGCGCGATACGTTGCAGTCGGTGCTGGATGCGCCGGATTGCGACGAGCTGATCGCTTGGCTGCGCACGCGCCCGCTGCTGCATTACGATGCCCGTCTGCAGTGGTGCATGGTGCATGCCGGTCTGCATCCGGACTGGACGCTGAAAAAGGCGTTGAAGCAGGCGCGCAGGGTCGAGGCTGAATTGCGCGGCAGGTACTGGAAGGAGTTCTGCCGCCAGTTGCATCATGTGAAATTCCCACCCAGAAAGCCGGACAAGCGCGATCCGTCACGGGTTCTGTTTGCGGCCGCTGTATTGACCCGCACTCGCTATTGCACCAGCGACGGGCTGTTTAACTGGGATGTGCGCACCGGCGAAAGCAGTCGCTATCGGGATCGGCCATGGTATGCGCACAAGCGCGCCAGATGGCGTCGCAAGACGCATGTCGTCTATGGCCACTGGGCGGCGGCCGGACTGGTGGCGGATCAGCCGCATGTACTGGGACTGGATACCGGCTGTGTCTGGGGCAATGCGCTGACGCTGGCGAAGCTGCGCCGGCACGGGCGTTTCAAAATCGTCGCGCAGGCCGTCTTGTAGCAGTTTCAACAGGTTTTCGGCTGCCCGCTCCGGGCTTACAGTGCAGCCTGAAACGGGCAGGAGTGATCGAGCCCGCAGCTGCTTGAATGCCGCCGACAGTAGTATCATCACCGTTGTGGTGACACTGCTCCAGCGCTTTGAGTACCGTGAACAGCTGCTCAACCCGGAACGGTTTGGCCAGCGAATAGCAGAGTTGTAATTCGATATGTTCGCCCAGCTCCGGGCACGGGGTGTTGGAGATGATGACGGCTTTTTGCCGGGGCAGGCGCCGGCGCACCTGCCGGATCAGTTGCAGGCCGGTCTGACCGAACATCGCGTAGTCGGTCAGGATCGCGATCGGAGCGCTGAAGCGATCGGAGTTGAAATAGTCGAGATGGGATTCGGCCGAATCGAACTGCATGCTCCGGTAGCCGGCCATGGCGATCAGTTCCGCCATCACGTCGCAAAGTTCGCGCACATCATCAACGATATGAAACGTACGCATCACCTCCACCGGCGGCGCCGGGTTTCTTTTAATGTATCAATAATATACCTATCTACGCCGAAAATGCAAGCGCGGCGGTTTGGTCTGCTCGCGCCAGGTGTGGATGACGCTTGTACTGCGACCCCGGCAACGCTAGAAAGCTGCCATGCGTACTCTCATTCTCTGTCTGCTCTGCATTCTGGCGCTGCCGCTGTCAGCGGCAGAATTCGATATCTATCAGTCCGATTACCGGCCGCTGCAAGTGGCTGTCGCGATTGATGCGCCCGATGCGCAGGCAGTCGTCCGGCGCATCTATCAGGTGGTTGAAAACGATCTGGTCTCCAGTCAGTCGTTCAAGGCGATCTCGCCGATGGCCTTTATTGCAACGCCGGCCGAGAGTCTGAAACAGCTGGATTATGGCGACTGGCGTATTATCGGCACCGACATCTTGGCCCTGTGTCGGCTGCAACGGGACGGCGATCAGCTGCAGGTCGAGATTCAGGTGCATGATCCGTTCAGAAACAAGGTGCTGGCAACGCTGAATATAAATGGGGCGATGACGGATCTGCGCAGGCTGGCGCACCGGGTTGCCGATGGAATCTACAGTACCGCGCTTGGCATGCCGGGCTATTTTACCAGTCATATTCTCTATGTGAGCAAGCGGGGCGACTATTCCGATCTGGTCTATATGGATCAGGACGGCGCCAACCGTCAGGCGGTCGGCAAAAACTTTATGCTGTTGCTGTCGCCGGACTGGTCACCGGACAGTCGTCTGGTCGCGCTGAATACCTATGTCGGAAACCATCCACGATTGGAGTTTTTTAATCTGACCAATGGCGAGCGTACCGCGTTCGGTAATTTCAAGGGGCTGAACAGCACGCCGGAATTCTCGCCCGACGGCCGTTATATTGCCGCGACGCTCTCCTATACCGGCAACAGCGAGATCCATATCTACGATATCAAAACCAACAAATGGCGGCAGTTCACGCATCATAAGGGGATCGATACGACCCCGACATGGTCGCCGGACGGTAAATGGATCGCATTTGTCAGCAATCGCAGCGGCAAACCGCAGATCTATCGCAAGGCCGTGGCCGGCGGTAAGGCGCAGCTGGTTAGCACCGAGGGTGGCTACAATACCTCGCCGTCATGGTCGCCGACCGGCGAGCGTATCGCGATGATCTCGCTGAAGAACTGGTCTTTCGCGGTTGCTACGGTGCGGCCGGACGGCTCCGATATCCGCTATCTGGCCTCGGGCAAGCGCATTGAATCGCCGTCATGGTCGCCGAATGGCCAGATGCTGCTCTATTCGGCGGATGAGCATCAGGTGCGGCGGATCTATCGGGTGCCGGCATGGGGTGGTAGGCCGGAACCGATCACGTCGGCGGCGATTGATGCATCCGATCCGGCCTGGTCACGCTACTGACGGGGGTGGGAGGTCGCATGGCAGTGATGATGGTTGACTGTGAGGCGGTAGCTGTCACTATGCGACACATACAGAAACACGAAGGGAGACCGACATGAAATCAATGCGTTCGACACGAAATATCATTCTGGCGGCCATGGCTGCGGCAGCGATGCTGCTGGCCGGCTGCTCGACTACCAAACATGAGGTTGCAGCTGCATCTGACTCGACGAAGCCGGCTGCCACGCAGCAGAGCGTTGCTCCGGTGACTGCGCCGCTGGCTGTGAAGCCGTCGACCAATTCGGTTTATTTCGCGTTTGATCGCTCCGATCTGGATGCCGCGGCCCGCGCCACGCTGGATGCCTATGCCGAGTGGCTGAATGCCAACAACAGCATCAATATCACGATCGAGGGCAACTGCGACGAGCGTGGCAGTCGCGAATACAACCTGGCGCTCGGTCAGCGCCGTGCCGACAGCATCCGCGACTACCTGAGTACCCGCGGCGTCAGCGCTGCCCGTGTTGATACGGTCTCCTTCGGCGAGGAGCGTCCGGTCTGCAAGGGAACTGGTGAAGCGTGCTGGGCGCAGAACCGCCGCGGTGACATTGTTACCCGCTGATTCCATCGTTGCGCACAGATCGAGGCGGCTGCCGGTTCAACCGGCGGCCGTCGTTTTGTTGTGCGCGCTGGTCCTGAACGCCTGCGCCGCCGATGATAAAACGGCTGTGCTGGAGCAGGGGTGGGCCAAGGACAAGCAGCAGATCCATAGCGAGCTTGCCGCGTTGCGCGATCAGCAGGTGCGTGCCGATCAGGCCGATGAGAAACAGGCTGCCGAACTGGTCGATCTGGCAGGCCGTGTTGCCGCGCTGGAGCAGCTGAGTCAGACGCAACAGGCCCAGATCAAGGCGCTCTCCAGTAAAATCGAAAGCCTGCATCGCAGCAGGCCGGCCCGCGCATCCGTCGCTGCCCGCACAAAACAGCCGGAGCTGGCGGCAAAAGCTGCGATATCGCCTAAACCTGAACCCAGGCAGCGGACAACGGCCGTCAAGGCATTGCCGCCGGTGGCTTCGCCGGTTGCGGCGACGCCCAAAGTGGATAAGGCCGCACTCGCCGAGGCCGAAAAGAATGCCTATACGGCTGCCTATCTCGCGCTCAAGAGTGGTCGTTATGAAGAGGCTGCGACAGCCTTCAATAAACAGCTCGACCTCTATCCGGACGGCGAATATGCCGATCAGGCATGGTACTGGCTGGGCGAGGGGTGCTTTGCTCAGAATGACAGTGAGCGGGCGCTCAATGCTTTCAAATATGTCGCCGACCACTTCCCGGACAGCGTCAAGCATGCCGCTGCGCTGTTTAAACTGGCCCAGATCGCTGAAATGCGAAAGCAGCCGCAGCAGGCCGCGCGCTATTATCAGCGCCTGATTCGTGATCATGCCGATTCATCGCTGGCCGGACAGGCGCGCGAGGCGCTGACCCGTCTGCAGGGCGGATCGACGATACCGCCCGCAACAGACACCTCGCCGGAGAACTGATCATCGCTGCCGCCGGCCATCGTCTGCGTATCTATGAAATCTATGACAGCATCCAGGGCGAAAGCACGCTGGCCGGCATGCCGTGCACGCTGATCCGTCTGGCAGGGTGTCCGTTGCGCTGCAATTATTGCGACACGCTGCAGGCGATCTCGACCGACAGCGGCAGCTGGATGGCGATCGATGACATCATCGCCGATGCGGCGGCGCGGGCCCGCCCGCTGGTGCTGGTGACCGGCGGCGAGCCGCTGGCCCAGCGCCATGTGATCGAGCTGCTGCAGCGTCTGCTCGACACCGGCTGCATCGTACAGCTGGAGACGGCCGGCGCCTATTCGGTTGCCGGCGTCCCGGCCGGCGTGCGCCGGATTGTCGATGTCAAAACACCGGGCAGCGGCGAGGCGGAGCTCAATCGCCTCGATAATCTGCCCCTGCTCGGCGGCGGCGACGAGATCAAGTTTGTATTGACCAGCCGGGATGATTACGAGTGGGCGCGCCGGCTGTTGCGCGAACATCATCTGGGCGATAGCGATGCCGTCATTCTGTTTTCACCGGCCTGGGGGCAGCTTCAGGCCAGCGATCTCTGCGTATGGGTGCTCGAGGACCATCTGCCGGTGCGCGTGCAGCTGCAGATGCATAAAACGATCTGGGGTGCGGAGGTCGAGGGCGTATGAGCAGCAGCACGCGCGCTGTCGTCCTGCTTTCCGGCGGACTGGATTCGAGTACGGCGCTGGCCTGGGCGATACGCAGGCAGGGGTGGCAGTGCCATACGGTCGCATTCGATTACGGACAGCGCCATCGCATTGAGCTGGAGGCGTCTGCCCGCGTTGCCGACGCCCTCGGCGTGCAGGATCACCGGGTGATTCGCGTTGAACTGCGCGCGATCGGTCATTCGGCCCTGACCTCCGATCAGCCGGTGCCCAAGGATGAGGCGGAGCAGAGCGGCATTCCGAGTACCTATGTGCCGGCGCGCAATTTGGTGTTTCTGTCGCTGGCGGCGGGGCTTGCCGAAACGGTCGGCGCGACGCGGCTGGTGATTGGTGCCAATGTCGTCGATTACTCCGGCTACCCCGATTGCCGTCCGGAATTTCTCGATGCTTTTGTACGGGCGGCGTTGCTCGGTACGCGGGCCGGCAGCGAGAGAGGCGTGCTGGAGATCGCCGCGCCGCTGATCCGGCTCGACAAATCGGAGATCATTGCGCTGGGGCTAAAGCTCGGGCTCGATTACGGCCTG
>CAYSMR010000016.1:0-15720 GCA_964432195.1 uncultured Zetaproteobacteria bacterium
TCGCCGACGGGCGGCCGCCTTTTTTATTTTTTGGCTATACACAGATGATACAGGGTTGAACAATGGCGCCTGCCTTGTCAGCCTTCGAAGAATATGGTCGATGCGATGACGCGAATGTGCGTATCGATCGGCAGCCATGAAACGGAGTGCAGTATGACGCCAACGCCCGAAGAGATTACCGAGCTGGTTCGGCGTAATATTCCCGATGCCGACGTGCAGGTGCGCCTCTATGCCGGCGATGACCATTTCGAGATGAGTGTTGCATCGCCTGCATTTGCCGGCAAGTCGAGAGTGGCCCAGCATCAGATGGTTTATGTCGCGCTGGGTGAGCATATGAAGGCGGCGATCCACGCGCTGGCATTGAAGACATCGGTTCCCGAGGAGTAGTGATGAGTGATGGTTCGATTCTGAAGCAGGTCGACGAGGTGGTGAAGAGCCACGAGGTGGTGCTGTTCATGAAGGGGACGCCCGAATTCCCGCAGTGCGGTTTTTCGCAGCGCGTTGCGGCGACCCTGGCCGAATATGATATTCCGTTTGTGTCGGTCAATGTGCTGCTTAATGAAGCAGTGCGTCAGGGCATCAAGACCTACTCGGACTGGCCGACGATTCCGCAGCTCTATATCAAATCCGAATTCATCGGCGGTTGCGATATCGTGACCGAGATGCATGAATCCGGCGAGCTGAAAGAATTGCTGGCATCCGTGAAAAAAGAAGCTTAAACTAAGCTCGGTAGAGATATCGGTGCGGGCTCTGTTTCGGCCGGTGTCAATCCAACTGCGACTCTAAGGATGTTGATGCTGTTTGATGCTCTCTTTTTCAGCCCTTTCATGCGCGGCCTCCCTCCGCATCACTACCCCCATAAGCAGACCAAAGCGCAGCATTCAAACTCCGGATATGTAGCCTGATGGAAACAACGCTCTCCCATAAGCTCGGTCAACGGCTGGCGCTGACGCCGCAGTTGACCCAGAGCCTGAAAGTGCTGTCGATGAACTGCATGGAGCTGGAGAGCTATCTGGAGGAGTCGATCGAGTCCAATCCGATGCTGGAAATGGACTTCGATGCGCTGCGGAATAGTGAGCCGGATGCGCAGGAGCGCGCGCTGGAGGTGGCTGAGCAGGAGCGCTGGAAAGAGGCCGGTGACTCCCGCTGGGAGACGATGTACTCCAGCACCAGCCGTGACGGCGGCCGGGATAACTTCGACGGTGAACAGCTTTGGCAGGATGAGCTAAGTCTGAGCGATTCACTGCATGAGCAGGTGGATCGCCAGCCGATGTCTGATGCCGACCGCGAACTGGCCCATATTCTGATCGACTCCCTGGACGACGACGGCTATTTTCGCGCCGATCCGGCCGAATTCGCCGCCGAGATCTCCGACCAGATCGAGACCAGCGCTGAGCATGTGACGCATGTCGTCGAGCAGGTCATTCAGCAGCTGGAGCCGGCTGGCTTCGGCGCGCGCGATCTGACCGAGTGCCTGCTGCTGCAGCTCGATGCCGGGCAGCCGGTGGATGCCTGCGTGATGCGTCTGCTGCTCCACTTCCCCGATGCGCTCTCGCAGCCTGATAACGAGCTGGCGCAGGCTGCCGAGTGCGATCCCGATATGATCCGTCAGGCGCGTGCGCGCATGCGCCGTCTCGATCCGTTTCCGGGCCACGGCCTGCACGGCGATAATAACTATTATATCCGGCCGGAAATCATTTTCCGGCGCAATTCGGAGAACGGCATCGAGGTGGAGATCCCCGGTACCGGCTGGCAGGGGCTGCGCCTGAACGAGCGCTGGAAACAGCAGCAGTGGCAGGGCAAGGACAAGGAGTTTATGTCGCAGGCGATGAAAGAGGCGAAGTGGCTGCTGCATGCGTTGGATCAGCGCAGCGAAACCCTGATGAAGGTCGCGCTCTGTCTGGCTGAACGCCAGCGCGCTTTTCTTGAGTATGGCGTGCTCGGTCTGAAGCCGCTGACATTACAGGATGTCGCCGAGGATGTCGGCCTGCATGAATCGACGATCTCCCGGGTAACCAATGGCAAGTATGCCGATACGCCGATCGGGTTGATTGAGTTGCGGCGTTTTTTTTCGGCTGGACTGCCGACGCGCGGTGGTGGCATGATTTCCGTTTATCGCGTGCAGCAGCGGGTACGGGCGCTGATCGATTCCGAACCGGCTGCGCGGCCGATCTCGGATCAGGCGATCGCCGACCGGCTGCAGGCGGAAGGCATCGAGATTGCCCGCAGAACCGTGGCCAAGTATCGTGAACAGTTGGGGCTGCCGCCGAGCAGCCAGCGGCGGCGCGCCGCCAGATCGCGCTAGGGAAGTGCTGATTGCAGGCACGA
Organism: uncultured Zetaproteobacteria bacterium; assembly: GCA_964432195.1. Taxonomy (GTDB): domain Bacteria; phylum Pseudomonadota; class Zetaproteobacteria; order Mariprofundales; family Mariprofundaceae; genus Mariprofundus. The sequence goes on from CAYSMR010000016.1 coordinate 2,329, forward strand.
TGCCTTAATCAGCAGCTGCCCAGGACTGCCTGACTGCTCGGGCAATCCGCAAGGCAGGGGAGAGATGGCACGACTCCCCCGCTGACTCCGGAAGCGGCGCAGGATGCGCTTATTCCGAGCTGTGCCGGCCGGATCGGGCGCGTAACGGACCGATCCGGATTCAGGCTCACTGCCTGAGCGGGTTGATGCTTGCCGGGATGGCAATCCATCAGCATTCCAGGGATACTCCGGCAGCATCGGGGTATCTCAACAATAACCGGAGGAAACACTATGCAAGTATCCATCACTGGACGTCATGTTGAACTTACTGAACCGCTGAAGGCCTATGTCGCCGACAAGCTGCAGCATCTGAAGCATTCATTCGATCATGTTGTGGATGTCCATGTTGTGCTTTCAGTGGAGAAGTTCCGACAGCGTTGCGAGGTGAGCATGCAGGCCAACGGCGTCAATATCCACGGCTCGCATGAGACAGAGGATATGTATGCATCGATCGACGGCGTCGTTGACAAGCTCAATCGTCAGCTCAAGCGCTACCGCGCCAAACTGCGCCGTCGCCGCGGCGTTGCGCAGCAACAGGCGCGCGAAATCAAGGTCTCCCACAAAGTACTTGATCTGGCCAATGACCGTGAAGAGCTGGCCGAGGATCACCAGCCGGAAACGCTGCGTCACGAGCAGATCGAGGCCAAGCCGATGAGCGTGGATGAGGCGGTCATGCAGTTGGAGCTGGGCAGCCGCGACCTGCTCTTCTTCACGAATGCCGAATCCGAGCAGCTCAATGCAGTCTACCGTCGTCCGGACGGGGCGCTGAGCTGGATTGAGCCGGAAACGCCCTGAGCCTCGGAGATCGTATGCAACTGTTGACTGCCGAGCATATCTGTCTCGATTCACAGGCGCACAGCAAGCGCGCCCTGATTACGGAGCTGGCCCATACGCTGACCTCGATCGACCCGGACCGGGTGATGGAGGTTGTCATGGCCAGGGAGCAGCTCGGCAGTACCGGCATCGGCCACGGGGTAGCGATACCCCATGGCCGCATGTCCGATCTGGCGGCGCCGGTGCTGGCGCTGGCCCGACACAGTGAGGGCGTTGATTTCGAGGCGATCGATGGCAATCCGGTGCATATTGTTGTGCTGTTGCTAGTGCCCGATTCTGACGACCGCCAGCATCTGGAGCTGCTAGCGCAGCTGGCCAGAAATCTGCAGCAGGAACAGTTTCGGCAACAGATTATGCAGGCCGACAGTCCGGAAACGCTAGCAGCGCTGTTTTCGCGTCAGGTCAGTCCCGGCTGATGCATAAAACCCGCCGTATCACGATCCGCGAGCTGCTGGCCGAGCAGGGCGAGGCTGCGAAGATGCGGCTGCTGGCAGGGGAGAATGGACTGGATCGCTATATCGATCACCCGCGTATCCAGAAGCCGTCGCTGGCCTTTGCCGGCTATATCGAACATTTGAGCGATTACCGTCTGCAGGTGATCGGTCAGACCGAACTGAGCTATCTGGCCACGCGTTCACCTGAAGAACAGAAACAGGTGGTCGATGCGGTATTCGATTTGCGCCTGGCCGGTGTGATTATCACGCGCGAACAGCAGCCGCCGGCAGTGATCATCGAGGCGGCGCGGCGCACCGACACGCCGCTGTTGGTCTCGGAGTATCCGTCATCGACATTCATGACCAATATGACGCTCTACCTGTCGCACCGGCTGGCGCCGATAGTCTATCAGCACGGTGTCTATATGGATATTTTCGGTCTCGGTGTGCTGATTACCGGCGCCAGCGGCATTGGCAAGAGCGAGATCGGGCTGGAGCTGATTTCGCGCGGCCATCGTCTGATTGCCGATGATATGGTTGAATTTTCGCGCGAGAGCCCGAATATCGCGGTCGGGCGCAGCCCGGATGCGCTGCGCTACCATATGGAGATTCGTGGCCTAGGCATTCTCAATATCCGCGATCTCTATGGTGCTGCGGCGATTACCGATACCAAGCGGCTGAGTCTGGTGGTCGAGCTGGTGCCGTGGGACCATGTCGCGCCGGAGGACCGGGTATTGGGCGAAGAGAGCGAAACGGAAATCCTCGATGTGGCGATTCCGCGCGTGCCGATTCCGATCCGATCCGGTCGTTCGCTGGCCGTGCTGATCGAGGTGGCCACGCGCAATCAGTTGCTCAAGCAGCGCGGCATTCACAGCGGCGAAGCATTCGTGCAGGCCCTGCAGCACCGGATTGAGCAGGGGCAGTAGCAGCCGATGCGCAGCAGGAGTGGCTAGGTATGTTGTTGATCAGCGGTCTCTCTGGCGCTGGCAAGAGTACGGTGCTGCATGCGCTGGAGGATGCCGGTTTTTTCTGCACTGATAATCTGCCGCTGGAGATGCTGCGGGAGTGGGTGCTGAGTATGCACGAGCGCAGACAGGAGGCCGCAGTATGTCTCGATGCGCGCAGCGGTTTTACGGCCCAGGCGATCAAGGCGGCGATCGAGGATGCCTGCACGCCGGAGGTCTGGCAGCTGCTGTTTGTCGAGGCCGATGACGATGTGCTGCAACGCCGCTTCTCGACTGTGCGCCGCCGTCACCCCTATCACGACGGCGATGATCTGATGGCATCGATCCGGCTGGAGCGTGAGGCGCTGCAGCCGATCCGGGCGATGGCCGATCTGATCCTCGACAGCAGTCACCTGACCCCGTATGAACTGGCTGAGCAGGTGGACCTGTTTCGCAGTAAATCGGATGCGATTGAGCAGCGGCTCTGCTGTACGATTATCTCATTCAGCTATAAGCATGGTCTGCCGGCCAATGCCGATATCGTGTTCGATGTACGTTTTCTGCCCAATCCGCACTATCAGCCAGGTCTGGCTGCACTGACCGGTCGTGATGGCCCGGTGATCGATTTTCTGGAGCAGCAGCCGGCTGCTGCGCAGGCGGCTGAACAGATCCGGCAGTGGCTGGCCTTTATCTGGCCGCATCTGCGCAAGGAGCGCAAACAGTATCTGACGCTGGCCATTGGCTGCAGCGGCGGTCGCCATCGCTCGGTCTATATCGCAGAGGCTGTCGCTGCGTGGCTGCGCAGACAGGGACTGGCCGAGCCGACGCTCCAGCACCGCGAGCTCGGCATTACGCAGCACGGCGCGCAGCAGCCGGCCGGAGCGGATGCATGATCGGTATTGTCCTGATCGGCCACGCCCGCATCGCCGGTGAAATGCTCGAGGCGCTGCAGTATGTCGTCGGCGAGCAGCCGCTGATGGCAGTAGTCGATGTGACGGACGACTGCACGCCGGAACAGCTGGGAGAGCGACTGCAGGCGAAAATTCACAGCTGCAATGTCGGTCAGGGCGTGCTGCTGCTGGCTGATATGTTCGGCGGAACGCCGTGCAATGTGGCGATGGGCTGTCTGCAGGCCGGTCATATCGAGGTGGTCTCCGGTTTTAATCTGCCGCTGCTGATCAAGGCTGCGGCGCTGCGCCAGCATGTTGCCAGCGTGCCGGAGCTGGCCCAGCAGGTGGTGCGGGCCGGACGCCAGTATATTCAGGTTGCGCCGAACATCACCGCGACCGACCGTACCGCTGACCGCGCTGATGCCTGAGCAGCGTATCCGCATTTGCAACAAGCTTGGGCTGCACGCGCGTGCATCGGCCAAACTGGCCACAGAGGCCGGGCGCTTCCGCGCCGATATCACGCTGATTAAGGATGGCATCGAGGTCAATTGCAAGAGCATCATGGGCATCATGATGCTGGCGGCCTGCAAGGGGGCGGAGCTGACCGTGCGCGCAGATGGCGAGGATGCCGATGCCGCGCTGGCGGCGATTACGGCGCTTGTCGGCAACCGCTTCGGGGAAGAGCAGTGAACGGATGCGGCCGGGCTGATCAGGGGCGGTGCGCGCGGCGCGAAGGACGCGCTGTCGCGGCCAGCAGCGGTATTGTGATTGGGCGGGTGAAAAAGCTGCTGCACGGCCGCCAGCCGGTGGTCGAGCGGTCGATCAGCCGTGCGATGATTGAGTCGGAGGTGGCTCGCCTGCTGGCCGCGATCGAAGCGGCCGGCCGCGCGATTGATGTCGAGCGCGAGCATCTGGTTGCAACTGGCGTCCGCGATCCGCTGATGATTCTGGATATGCACCGGATGCTGATCTCGGATCCGGATCTGCTGAGCCGCTCCAGCGCGCGCATCCGCAGCGACCTGATCAATGCCGAGTGGGCGCTGCGTCAGGAGATGGATGCGATCCAGCGCATGTTCGAGCAGATCGAGGATGAGTACCTGCGCAACCGCAAGGATGATATCGAGCATGCCGGTCGCCGCATTCTCGATCATCTGAACGGCGCATCGCAGCCGGCGGCCGGCAGTGGTGAGCCGGTGATCTATGTCGGCGATGATTTTTCGGTCTCCGATGTCGTACAGATGTGGCGGCTCGGCGTGGCCGGCATCGTCACCGAGTTCGGCGGCGTCGATGCGCACAATATCATTGTTGCGCGCGGTATCGGGCTGCCGGCACTGGTCGGCGCGACCGGCATCCTGGCCGATATCGAGGATGGCGACTGCCTGATTCTGGATGCCGAGCAGCAGAGCTGGGTGCTGAATCCGCCGCCCGACGAGCAGGCCGCCTATCGCAAATTCATCGCGGCGCTGTCGATCAGCAGGCGGGAGCTGCTGGCATTCGCCGGCCAGCCGTCGCTGAGCGCCGACGGACGCGCGCTGCAGCTGATGGCCAATATCGAGTTTCCGGAGGAGATCGATGCGGCTGCCGATATCGGCATCGACGGTATCGGCCTCTATCGCAGCGAATTTCTGTTCATCAACGACTCGACGATGCCCGATGAAGCGAGCCAGTATCGGCAGTATGCCAGAATAGTACGGCGCATGCAGGGGCGCCCGGTGATCATGCGCCTGCTCGACGTCGGCGGCGATCGCCCGTGGCTCTACCGCGATCTGGCCGGCCATGATTATGCCGGCGCCAATCCGGCGCTGGGGTTGCGCGGCCTGCGTCTGCTGCTGAGCAACCCCGAGCAGTTGAAGGTCCAGCTATCGGCGATGCTGCGGGCCGGAGACGAGGGGCCGTTGCGTATTCTGGCGCCAATGGTGACCACCTGTACGGAAATGGAGCAGTTGCGCGATATCGCGGCCGAGTGCCGGCGCCAGTTGGGAATCACCACCGAGGTGCCGATCGGCGCGATGATCGAGGTGCCGGCAGCGGCACTGATTGCGGCCGATCTGGTCTGTGTGAGCGACTTCTTCTCGATCGGCACCAACGATCTGATGCAGTATACGCTGGCAGCCGACCGCAATGATGAGGAGGTGGCCGGGCTCTATCAGGCCGACCATGCCGCGATTCTGCAGCTGATCACGATGACGGCCGCGGCGGCCAAACAGGCTGCGATTCCGGTATCGGTCTGCGGCGAGCTGGCCGCCAATCCGGAGTGGACCGCAACCTTTCTCAATCTCGATATGGAGTATCTGTCGATGAGCGCCGGCAGTATCCTGTCGATCCGCCGCTATCTCAGTCGTCTGCGCTACGAACCGCTGCTGACGTAATTGATCTTTTGCCGAATGCGCCTCGTCCGTTTACCCTTCGTGCTCCGAGAGTTTACAGGATAAGGAGCTGATCATGCGATACAACTGGAGTGTGGAAGAAATCGAGGCGCTGTTTGAACTGCCGTTCAATGACCTGATGTTCCGCGCCCAGCAGGCGCACCGGGCTCATTTCGATGCCAACGAGGTGCAGCTCTCGACGCTGCTGTCGATCAAGACAGGCGGCTGCCCGGAGGATTGCAAATACTGCCCGCAGAGCTCGCGTTACAATACCGATGTCGAGTCCGAACTGCTGATGAAGAAGGAGCAGGTGATCGCCGCGGCGCGTGCGGCCAGGGAGAAAGGGGCATCGCGCTTCTGCATCGGCGCGGCCTGGCGCGAGCCGAAGGGGCGCGCATTCGAACTGGTCTGCGATATGATTTCCGAGATCAAGGGCATGGATATGGAGGCATGCGCAACACTCGGCATGCTGACGCCCGAGCAGGCGGCCCGCCTGAAAGAGGCCGGCCTAGACTACTACAACCACAACCTCGATTCCGATCCGGAGTATTATAAGGAGATCATCTCGACGCGCAGCTACGAGGAGCGGCTGGATACGCTCAAACATGTGCGCGCCCACGGTATGAGCATCTGCTGCGGCGGCATCGTCGGTATGGGTGAGTCCCGCCGCCACCGCGCCGGTCTCGTCGCGCAGCTGGCGCGCATGAATCCGCATCCGGAGTCGGTGCCGATCAATATGCTGGTCAAGGTTGAGGGCACGCCGGTGGCCGAGGATGAACAGTTTGTTGAAACCCTGGATAATTTCGAATTCATTCGCACGATCGCCGTGGCCCGCATTACAATGCCGGCTTCGCATGTGCGGCTGTCGGCCGGTCGCGAACAGATGAGCGAGGAGATGCAGGCGCTCTGCTTCCTGGCTGGCGCTAATTCGGTGTTCTACGGCGAAAAGCTGCTGACAACCGGTAATCAGGATGCCGAGCATGACCGCCGCCTGTTCGACAAGCTGGGGCTGCGGCCGATGGAAAAGCCGACCCCGTCCAGCTGGCGCATGGCGAACGCCTGATCTCCAGTTATGGCTGCAGCCTGATCCGGGCGGTATCAGCGTTGCGGCTCGGCGGCAGACGCCGGGCAATCAGTCGGGCTACTTTTTCGGATTCGCGCCGGTAGGTTGTCAGTTTGCCCCCGTAGACCGCGATATAGGTCGGACAGGCAGGGGTGTCGCACTGCAGTATGGCACGCCGGCTGGCTGAAAACGGGCTGCCCGGATGCAGCGGCAGCACCCGGATGCCGCAATACTGTTTCAGAATATCATGTTCACTACAGCGCATGGCCGGAAAGCAGCGGTTGTAGGTGGTCAGAATGGCGGTGGTTTCGGTCGGCGTGGCGCGCGCTTCAGCCGGGTTACCGTGGAACGGCGTTTCCGTTGTGCCGGCCAGCGTGCCGCCCTGCCACGGACGAAAGAACATCACCCGTCCATCTGCAGACTCGACATAGACAAAGGCGGCACAGGGGCGATTCAGGTGCAGATGTGCTCCCTGCACGAGCTGGACCGGCTGCGCAGGCGGGCGCGGCTCAATGCGTTCACGAACCCGGTTAATCCACGGGCCGGCCGCATTGATCAGGATCGTCGCGCGCACGTTACTCGCGGCTGACAGTTCAACATGCCATTGTCTTCCGGCGTGACGGGCCCGGATGAAACGGGTGTTCTCGCGGATCTCCGCGCCGAGCTGCGCGGCTGATGCGGCAACGGCCCGGGTCAGGGCCGCGTCATCGGTGGCTGCATCTTCATAGGCCAGCAGCGCTGTCATCTGTAGTGTATCCAGTCCGGGTACGGCTTGCTGCCATAACCGTTCTGGTAGCTGTTTGAAGCGGGAGCGCCCGAGCGACAGCAGCCAGTAGAGGCCAAGACCGTAGCGGATCTGCCAGCATGGGCGCCTGCTGTCGCGATAGACCGGAATGTAGAACCATTCGCGGCTGACCAGTTCAGGCGCAAGCGCAAGCAGACGCTCGCGTTCATGCAGTGCCTCACAGACCAGCCCGAACTCCATGGATTCCAGATAACGCAGGCCGCCGTGGATCAGCTTGGTCGAGTTGGACGAGGTGGCCGATGCAATCTGCTGTTGTTCGACCAGCAGTACTGAATGGCCCGCTACAGCGGCGGCCTGGGCGATGCCGGCGCCATAGATGCCGCCGCCGATAATCAGTACATCGACCTGTTCAGTCATAGGGACGGCGCGCGCCGGCTTGCGCGGTATTCTCCGCCCGATGCCTGATCGCTGCGGCGGGTTAGCAGGGGCGTAGGGCGGGGGGCGGCAGACATGACGCTGCTAGCTGTAATCAGCCCAAAATTCGGTCTGCGAGGTCATATTGCCGATGCGCTCGATCAGTGTATCGACCGCATCCTCGCTGTCGGCGAAGTTCATCCGGTCGGTCTGCACGATCAATAACGGCGCTTCCTGATAGTGGAAAAAATACTGGTCGTAGGCATTGATGATCTGTTGCAGATACTCCATTTTCAGGTCGCGCTCCATGCTGCGGTTGCGCCGTCGGATGCGCTCCATGATCACATTCGGCGTCGACTGCAGATAGATTACCAGATCCGGCCGGTGCAGATCGATCTGAATCAGTCTGGAGACCTGATCATAGAGCGCCAGCTCCTCATCGGAGAGCGTGACGGTTGCGAAAATATGATCTTTGGCGAACAGGTAGTCGCTGACGACGCCCTGACTGAACAGCTCCTGCTGATGCAGCGATTGCCACTGTTTCAGCCGTGAAAACAGAAACGAGAGCTGCACCGACAGCGCGTGGCGGGTCGGATCCTGATAAAACAGTTCGATGAACGGATTGTCATCGACCTGCTCGAAAAAGGTGCCGGAGCCGAGTTTGTCGGCCAGTTTGCGGGCCAGTGTCGTCTTGCCGACGCCGATCGCCCCTTCAATGGCGATATGACACTGATTCAGCGGTCGTCCGCGCTCCGTTGCCGCCTGCTTGCCTACCATTTCACCCCCTCCGCCAGCGGCGTCTCGCCGCGCTGCAGCAGCATCTGCAGCAGCATGGCCGCCGTTGCGTTCAGGCGGGGATGTTGCCAGTTCGGAGCGATGTCGCAAAGGGGGCGCAGCACAAACTGACGTCTCTGCATTTCGGGATGCGGCAGTGTCAGCTGCGGCGAGTCGCAGCTGACGCCGTTGATGGCGATAATATCCAGATCCAGCGTGCGCGGGCCCCAGCGCTCGGCGCGTACGCGATCATGGACATGTTCAATCCGCTGCAGCGCATCGAGCAGTGCCAGCGCGGCCAGTCCGGTATCGATCGCGATGACGGCATTGTGGTAGTCCGGCTGTCCCGGCGGCCCGAGCGGCGGGGTGCGGTAGAGCAGCGAGGATTGCAACACGCGGGTATCGCTCAGCTGCGCCACATGGCGGCGGGCGGAGCGGAAACAGGCCGGGACATCGTCGAGATTGCCGCCGAATGCGATATAGGCGCGCGTCATACCGCGGCGACCGCGCCGCCGCGCCTCGGATCGCCGCAGCCGGCCACCGCTGCGCCGCTGCGGCAGATGGTGTGTACGCCGCCGAAATAGACGCTCTGTTGTTGCCAACGATTAATCTGCCAGCCCAGTTGCATCAACTGTTCCTGCTCCGCAGCCGAAAGGCAGTCCGGTTCGATATCAAGCCGGTTGCCCTCCGGGTGCAGGCGCGGCGCATTGACGGCTGCCTCGATTGGCTCGTCCAGCAACAGCGTACGCGTCAGCACCTGCAGAATTGCGCCGCGCAGCCGGTTGGAGCCGCCGCTGCCCAATACCAGCCGCGGTTCGCCGTCCTGCATGAACAGGGAGGGGGCCATCATCGACGGAAGCGGCATGCCGCCGGCCAGAGCGTGGAAGCCGAGCGGGTTGATGTCCTCCTCGCCCAGCATGTTGTTCAGGTGGATGCCGCTGCCGGCGGCGATCAGTCCGGAGCCTTCGCCGTTGCTGCTGGTCAGCGACACGGCCATGCCGTCGCGGTCGATGATGCTGATATGGGTCGTGCTGCCGTGCCGGTTGGCCGTCTCATCGGGGTGAGGATCGCGGCCTCCGCGCAAGCGCTCGCGGATCTGCTCTAGCTCGGCGTGCAGCAGCCGTTGATCGAGCATCTCCGCAGCGATGCCGGATTCATGGATGCGTGCATCCAGGCCGCGCCTGCGCAGCATGGCGGCTGCGCGCAGCGCTTCGGCCAGCAGCACCGGCCAGGCAGCGGTATCGGGCTGCTGTTGCAGCAGCTCCAGCAACCGGGCCGCAAATGCGATCAGCAGGCCGCCGGCGGAGGGGGGCGGGTTGGTCAGTAGCGTGCCGCCGAAGGTATCGACGCGCAGCGGCCGGCGCAGCTCGACCTGGCCTGCCTGTTGCATGTCTGCCATGCCGAGCAGGCCGTGCGGCGCGCAGGTCGCGACAATCGTGCGGGCCAGGTCGCCGCGGTACATCTCGTCGATGCCGTCGATGGCCAGCATCTCCAGCGTATTGGCAAGATCGGGATTTCGGAAAAGATCGCCGGCGCGGAGCCATTCACCGGCCGGCGCATGCAGGGCCTTGCAGGTCGGCGTTGCGCCCAGAATCGGCTGCAGCAGTTCAATAAACGAGGCCTGCAGCGCATTGAGCCGGATGCCGTTGCGGGCCGCATCGATGCCCGGCGCCAGCGCCTCGTGTAGCGGCAGGCGGCCGTGGCGGCGGTGGGCGGTAAACAGCATCGCCAGCAGCGACGGCGCGGCGACCGATGCCTGGCCGATATGAAAGGTCTGGACCGTATCGCCGAAGTCGATCGGGATCGGACGCAGTTCAAGGGTAAAAGCGGGCGGGCGCAACCCGGTTGGCATGCGGGCAAAACCGTCGTAAAGCAGCGCCTCTCGAGCGGGCGGCGCGATCAGCATGAAGCCGCCGCCGCCGGCCGCGGTCAGCACCGGTTCGGCGCAGAAGGCCGTGGTGACGGCGGCCAGCGCCGCATCCACGGCATTGCCGCCGGTGCGCAGTATCGCGGCGCCGGCATCGGCCGTGGCCGGATGCCCGGCCGCCACCATGGCCTGTGGGGGGGGAGCCATGCTTCAGGCCGGCGGGATGTGGATGCGCTCGATCGCCGTGGCCATGCGCGTGGCCGGGTTGATATCGACCAGCGTTGCAAAAATCGATGCGCCGCGCTCGACCGCCTCGAAACGCTGCGGTAGCCGTTGCACCATGCGCCTGAGCGCGCCGTCCACCTTCATGCCGATGATCGACTGGTAGGAGCCGGTCATGCCGATATCTGATTGATAGGCGGTGCCGGAGGCGTGGATGATCTCGTCGCAGGTCGGCACATGCGTGTGGGTGCCGTAGACGAATGACGCGCGGCCGTCGAGGTACCAGCCCATGCCCATTTTCTCGCTGGTCGCCTCGGCATGCATATCGACGAGAATCGCATGCACATCGTCCGGTATCTCCTGCATGGCGCGATCCACGGCGGCGAACGGGCAGTCCCACGAACCCATGAATACCTGTCCGATCACATTGATTACGGCGACCTGGTAACCGGCCGCGGTCTCCTGCACGGTCCAGCCGCGTCCCGGCGCAAAGGAGGAGAAGTTCATCGGCCGCACGTAGCGGTCGTCGTCGTCGATCTGCTCGAGAAAATCGCGCTGGTCCCAGCAGTGGTTGCCGTTGGTCAGGACATCGACGCCGATATCGAACATCTCGTCGGCGACCTTCTCGGTAATGCCGAAGCCGTGCGCGAGATTTTCACCATTGGCGACGACAAAATCGACCCGGCGCATATCGATCAGTGCTGGCAGATGCTCGCTCAGGGCGCGCCGTCCCGCCTTGCCGAGAATATCGCCGATGACCAGAATTTTCATGCTCTCGGGCATTGAATCACCTCTTGTTCCGTAATGACATAATCGAGTGGCACATCATGCCCTTCGGCGGGGATCTGCGCGACCTCCTGTCCGGCAAAGGCGAGTCCGATGACGCACTGTAATGCATCGCGATGTTTAGCCAGCCAGAAATCGAAGCAGCCCTTGCCCATGCCGAGCCGGTTGCCGGCCCGGTCGAATGCAGTCAGCGGGCAGAGCAGTATCGTAGCCGGCTTGCCCGGCCAAGGTTGCCCGGATTCAGGCTCGTGCACGCCGAACAGCCCCTTGCGCCACACCGTTTGTGCAGTTGTGCGTAGCCACTCCATATGTTTATGGTGGTGTGTGACCGGCGCATAGATGCGGTAATCGTTCCAGTTGAACAGCGGCGCGGTATCGACCTCCGACGGCATTGCGCGATAAGCGAGCAGCGCATGCGCCTGCATGCTTTGCAGTTGCGTACGCAACCGGTTCAGGATCTGTGCGGAATACTGCCTGCGCAGCGTATCGGGCAGGGCCGTGCGCCATGCCAGTGCGGCTGCGCGCAGCGCCACTTTATCGGAGGCATGATCGTTATGCATCGGTATATATTGGCTGGTGATTGTGAGAGGGGAGGCGCGTGTCGGATGGTGTCGAAATGAGGGCGCCCCCGCGCTGGCGTAGTGGCAAGCTGTTGTCGAACCCTCTAACAAGAGGTGGGCGCCGCACTCCGGCCTCAGGTATCCCGATACGGGGACGCACATGGCCACAGTAGCAAAGCTCCCATTCGACAAGTATCGGCTCAGGCAACATGATGCCGCTCGATCAACGCAGGGGCGCTTTCGCTAAACCTTCTGCCTGTGATACTACACTGTCCAGATCAGAGATCAAGTCCTCCAGCCCCTCAATGCCGGAGCGATTGGCTTTCAGCAGTTCGCCCGCCAGATTCAGCGAAACCAGCGTCAACAGACGGTCGGAGGCAACCGAAGCGCCCAGGCTGCGCAACTCGTCGATGTGCTCCTGCACTAGGCTGGCCGCAGCCATGACCTGTTCAGGATCCTCATCGGTAACAATCGAAAAATTGCGCCCCATCAGGGTGATTTCAACCGAATGGCTCATGGTGTCTCTTCCTGCCCCTGACCGACGATCAGTTCATCGAGCTTTTCCATTGCATGCTCGACGCGCGCTCTGGCCTCGATGCGCTCGTTCTGCAGATTCTCCAGCTCTTTTTCCAGCTGCTGAACCTGATCACGCCGTTTGCGCAGCTCGCTTTCGGCAATGCGAACGACCTCGCGCATGCGATGGTTATCGGCAATCGTCTTTTCCATATTGCGACGGATGGTGGCCAGATGCTCGTTGAGCAGGTCGATCCGTTCTGCCAGCGCCTGTTGGGGATTATTCTGCATGGATGACATTGAATCATGTTCACATTGTAAATTCAAGCGTTAACGCAATAGGCGCCTGCGCGCATGCTTGCAGGCCGCGCAGCGATCTGTGTATGATATGTCTTTCTAAAATTCAGGTGGAGGCTTGCATGGCGATCGATTACTCATGGCTGGAAGAGAAGGTGCTGGGGAGGAAACTGGGACAGGTGGAGCGTGAAAAGCTCGATCAATTACTGGTGGAGAAACATTTCGCTAAAAGCGACAAGATTGTAACGCAGGGGCAGACCGGCGGCATCCTGTATATTCTGCGTTCCGGACTGGTGGAGATCAGCACCGACAACAATGGTCAGCAGATGCATCTCGGTACAGCCAGAGAGGGGGCGCTGTTCGGCGAGATTACGTTCCTGACCGGCGACCCGACTACGGCCAATGTCGTCGCCGCCGAAGATTGCACGGTCTACAAGCTCAAGCGCGACGACTGCTCGGAGCTGATGCAGAGCGAGCCGGAGCTGGTTTATGCGTTTATGGCCTATATGCTCGTCCATGCGGCAAAGGTGATCCGTTCGCGCGATGCCGATCATGCCACGATGATGCAGTATATGAGCTCGTCACATAAGTAAGCGGATGTAAACCGCAAACATGGCGATCCGGAACGGGCCTGCGCCATCGCA
>CAYSMR010000017.1:0-14669 GCA_964432195.1 uncultured Zetaproteobacteria bacterium
GAACGTTTTTTCTCATACCGGCGCGATGGTTCGCAAACCGGCCGCCAGCTTGCCGTTGTCGCCATCGCATCGACGACGTAGGCTTTGGGCATGAATTTAAACCTCGTCAAACTGATCCTGCTTGCCCTGTTCATCACGCTGTTTGCCGGCTGCACCAAGCATGAACAGGCGCACTACAGCAACGATGCCGAGCGCGAATATGAGCAGGCCAAGCACTTGATGGACGAGGGCAGCTACGGCATGGTGGCCGAAAAACTGGACAAGTTCGGCGCCAAATACCCGTACAGCAAATATGCCGTCAAGGCGGAACTGCTGCGCCTGTTCGCCGCCTACAAGGATGGTCAGTACATACTCTCCGAAACACTGAGTAAGCGCTTTATCGAGCGCCATCCAACCCACGCCAATGTCGATTACGCCAAATACATGCTGGCGATGAGCTACTACAAGGAGCGCTCTGCGGCAGAGAAAGATGCGACTATGAACCGGCTGGCGATCGACGCATTCAAACGCCTGCTCAAGGAGCATCCGGGGAGCGACTACGCCAAAGACGGTCAGAGCCGGCTGCAGTCGCTCTATAATACGCTGGCCAAACACGAACTGACGATCGGCAAGTTCTATTTTGATCGCGACCGTTTCGTCGCCGCGGCCAACCGTTTTCAGGAAGTGGTCCGCCACTATCAGACGACCTCGTCAATCGAGGAGTCGCTCTATTATCTCGCCGCCTCCTATGCGCATATGGATCTGAAGCAGGATGCCCGGCAAACGGCCCTGCTGCTCAAACATAACTATCCGAACAGCCCCTGGAGTGCAAAAGCGCAACGCTATCTCTGATGCCGCATGCCCCCCATTATACACGGCGCTGTGTCGCAGCCGTCGCAATGATCTCCTGCGCGTTGCTGCTTGCCAGCTGCAGCGCGCAGGAGAAGAGCGCAATCCGCGATCTACTGGATGCACGCGATGCGGCTGTCAGCCGGCAGGATCTGCAGGCCTATGCCGCGCTGCTGCTGCCCGGCTATGATGATCGCGGCCAGAGCGAGTTCGAAATTATCAACCGCATGCGCCGGCTGTTCGCCCGCTTCGACCATATCGATATGCGTTCCAGCAATCGCACGATCCGGCTTCTCGACAGTAACCATGCCGAATGTGAACAGAGTTATCAGCTGCAGGTCGAGGCCGACGGCATCCGCCGTCAGCTGAACCAGCGCGAGCGCATCAGCCTGACCAAAACGGAACAGGGCTGGAAAATCAGCGGCGGCTTATAACACGGACGACAGGCATTAACGCCACATATCGGGCGGGAAATCATCCACCATAATCGCCGCCCGCACCGCCTCCCGCGCATTCTTCAACAGATCGGCCTCGTCCCGGCTCAGCAGCTGCTCATCGAGCAGCGAGGCCAACCATGCGTCATACGGCTGATCGGGACGGTGCAGCCGCCCCCGGTCGCGCAGGTTGCGCTCGATCGGTTCGGCTCGGATTGTCATCGTCATCGCATGCTGCAGGCGGCCGGTCAGATCATCCGGATCGTCCGGGCGATAGATCCCGTCCACCAGCCGCTCCCGCGTCGCTGACGGCTCCAGCAACAGCGATGCCGCCTGATGCATTAATCGATCATCGGGCAGATGTAGCCGCCGCCCCAGCGGAAAGGCCCAGAAGCGCATCTTCCATGCCAGCGGCCGCAGCCGGAAATTGCGGATCACACCGTCGAGCGCCTGCTGAACCTGATAGAGGCAGAAACGACAGGACCAGTGCAACAGCGGCAGGTCGGCCTTCGGCCGTCCGTCATCCTCGAAGCGCTTCAGCACGGCCGAGGCCAGATAGAGATAGGCCATCGCATCGGCGAAGCGACCGGAGATCGACTCCTTGCGCTTGAGCGCGCCGCCGAGCACCAGCAGCGCCAGATCGGCCATGGCCGACGTCGCGGCACTGAAACGGGCGATCTGCCGGTAGTAGATCGCCGTCTCGCCGGCCACCGGCGACGGCGCCAGCCAGCCGCCCGACAGGCCATAGAGAACCGCTCTGGCCACATTGGCAATCGTATAACCAAGATGGGCCGTCAGCGCCGCATCGAAGCGGTCCAGCGCGCCGGCCTGATCATCCATGCCGGCCGCTGCCACCTCTTCCTGCAGATAGGGATGGCAGCGCATCGCGCCCTGACCGAATACAATCATGCTGCGGGTCAGGATATTGGCCCCCTCGACGGTAATCGCGACCGGAATCGACTGATAGGTGCGCCCCAGATAGTTCGACGGCCCCATGCAGATGCCACGGCCGCCGTGAACATCCATCGCATCATTGATCACCTGGCGCATCGACTCGGTCAGATAACGCTTGGCAATCGCGGTAACGACGGCCGGCTTCTCGCCGGCATCGAGCGCCGATGTGGTCAGACGCACACAGGCGTCCATCATATAGGTCAGGCCGGCAATGCGCGCCAGTGCCTCCTCAACCCCCTCGAAGCGGCCGATCGAGACACGGAACTGCTTGCGCAGCCGAGCATAGGCGCCGGTCGTATCGCTGGCCATTTTGCCGGCCGCGGCACTGAGCGACGGAAGCGAAATGCCGCGCCCGATCGACAGCCGCTCAACCAGCATGCGCCAGCCATGTCCGATCATCGGCTGACCGCCGATAATCCAGTCCATCGGAATGAATACATCCGTGCCACTGTTCGGCCCGTTCTGGAATGCAATATTGAGCGGATCATGGCGACGACCGATCTCGACGCCGGGGGTATCCACCGGGATCAGCGCGCAGGTGATGCCCAGATCCTCTGCACCGCCAAGCAGATGCTCGGGATCGTAGACATGAAACGCCAGTCCGAGCACGGTCGCCACCGATCCCAGCGTGATATAACGCTTCTCCCAGTTCAGCAGCAGCCCGAGCGTCTCCTCCCCGTCAAACTCGCGTTTGCAGACAATGCCAGTATCGGGGATCGCGCCGGCATCGGAACCGGCCATTGGCGCAGTCAGCGCAAAACAGGGGATCTCGTCGCCGCTCGCCAGCCGCGGCAGATAGTGCTCCTTCTGCGCATCAGTGCCGTAGGCCAGCAGCAGCTCGGCCGGCCCGAGCGAATTGGGCACCATCACCGTGACCGCCGCCGCCGAACTGCGGCTGGCGATCTTCTGAATCACGCAGGCGTGCGCATAGGCCGAGAACTCCAGCCCGCCGTAGGATTTCGGAATAATCATCGCAAAGAAGCCGTTGCCGCGGATATAATTCCAGACCGGCTGCGGCAGATCGCGCAACTCATGGCTGATCTGCCAGTCATCGAGCATGCCGCACAGTGTCTCCACCGGCCCGTCGATAAATGCCTGTTCGGCCTCGCTGAGCCGCGGCGCAGCGGTATCGAGCAGCACGCACCAGTCCGGATTACCGCGAAACAGTTCGGCATCCCACCAGACCGTGCCTGCCTCCAGCGCCTCCCGCTCGGTCGCCGACAGCGGCGGCAGGTTCTTCCGAATCATCACCATCACCGGCGCGCTGACCCACTGTTTACGGACCTCATCCACGGCAAAGAAGGCGAAGGCGGCGACGATCAGCAGCAACAGCAGGAAGCCGACCCAGCCGCTCATGCCGGCGAACATCAACACAACGTCAGCCAGCGCCAGCATCCCCAGCCAGGCCTGTAAACCGATGCCGCCGCGCGTCAGCAGAAACAGCCCCCCGAAAACAGTGATCAGCAGCAGTATCCAGAACATGGCAGCCTCCATGGTTGGCCAGTTTGTCCCCAGTATAGCCGCATTCCTTTCATCAGACCAACATAAAGGGGCTCCGAGGAGCCCCTTTATCACTCAAGCGCATCGGCTAGAAACGATGCGAGAGCGAAGCCGACACCAAATGCGCCGGGGCAATCTTGTAACTGCCGTTGCGTACTGCATTCGTACCGGTGGATGCAGTCTGGGTTCGGTTCTTGAAATAGACATACATATAGGCCAAGTCAAGCGTAGTCTGTTGGTTGAAGTCGTAACCATAGCCAACCGCAAAGAGGTAGCGTCCATTATCAGGGATACCGGGTGAAAATGTGGAGGGATCGCCAACCGGCGACGGATCATAGGCAAAGCCGAAGCGCGCCCGCATATCGCTGGAATAATCCCACTGCAGACCGACCCGGAGTGATGTGGTCGCTTTATAATTTTCCAGCACCGTTTTCACAGATACCGGGGCGGCTGCTATAATCTGGAGGGCATTTCCACCACGCGCGGCAACGCCAAACGAGCCCAGCAGTTTCTGATACCCGGCCGAGGCAAATGCAATATCCAGCTTATCAAAAGTCTTCCAGTTCACCCAATCCACATCGATCGACAGGCGCCAGTCCTGAGCAGGACTGAAAGATACGCCGACATTCAACATATCCGGCAGCGTCACTTCAGAGCTGGCGGCCGAATTCTGAGCAACCGTCAGGCCTAGAAGCGGGGCTTTCGTTACAGCAAAAGTCTGCAATACGCCGGCGCTGGTCGCCGAACCCTTCAGCTTCACCTTGATACGACTGCGATAACTAACACCGAAATCAAACACATCCGAATGGTACATCAGGGCCGCATTGCCGCCCCATCCGTCGCCATTGGCATGCAGCAGCTGCAGGGAGTTATTGAAGTCCAGATTAGAGAGCTTGTAGTAACTGAATCCACCGGCGATCGAAAGAGCGTCGCTGATACGGTAAGCAACATTCGGATTGATATTAAACCCCTCGATCTTGGACAGCGTTACCGTCGTCGCAAACGGAGATGTGACAGGCCAGTCAGTTTTTAATCCGAAAGGCGCATTCACGGCCAGTCCGAACGATAACGGCACATAGGTCATCGTATGGATCAGATACAGTTGCGGTGCAAAAGCATTCAGGCTTTTTGACCTTGCCGTCGCACCGGCAGCATTCGTAAACGTGTGCTTGTCGACAAAAATGCCAACGCCGCCAGCTGAAACCTGAGTGCCGGGCAGTGAAGTCATTCCGGCCGGATTATACCAGGCAGTCGACGGGTTCAGCGCCCGGGAGGTCACTGCATTCGCCAACGACTGAGCTGCTGCATCCTGCTCCGGTATCTGAAATGCGCCTGCGGACGCAATGCCCGCTGAGCATATCAGCGCCGTAGTCGCGAGGAAAAAACGATTGAATAATGAACTCATAACTCCCATCCTTTCGTTATTCGCAACTTAAGTATAGAATACTTCCCGAAAAAAAGGCAAGAAAAGATTGATTCACGCCGTCATTTTGCACCAGTCTGCAATAATGCCCTTCACATAAAAGTATATTGCAACGAGCCTGAAACAATATGTGCATCGGTTTTGTAGCGCCCGTTGCGCGCCGCATTGCTGCCGACAGACGCCACCTGATCGCGCGGCTTGAGATAGGCATAGGTATAGGCCAGATCCAGGCGAGCGGAATCGGAGAGATCGACGCTGTATCCGGCCGAGAACAGATGCGTATCGTTATCGGGAATATCCGGCGAGAAGGTCAGATTATTGAGCGGCGTCTGATCGAACACATAACCGATCTGGGCTCGCATGTCCGGGCGGAAATGCCACTCCATCCCGGCCCGCAGCGTCCAGGTCGCCCGCCAGTTTTGCGGGATAACCAAAACATTGCCGCTGAACTGCAGGGCCGCGTTTAACCCCTGAAGCACCTGAGACGGCGCATAACGAATGCGCACCTCCCGGAATGTCTTCCAGTTGGTCCAGTCGGCATCGACGCTGAACAGCCATGACGCATTCGGCCGCCACACCAGGCCGAGATTCACCGTGTCCGGCAGCGTAATTTTGGTGCTGCCCGACGTCGTCGCGCCGACCAGCGCCGGATTCACAGCCGCCAGTGCTGCGCCACCAGTCGCCGTGCCGCCATTGATATCAAGCGCAATACGGCTGCGATAGGTCGCGCCCAGACTGAAACGCTCATAGTTCAGCATCACGCTGGCCGTGCCGCCCCAGCCGGCCTTGTTTCTCCCCTCGAGTTTCTGCAACAGATTATCCAGATTGATCCTGTTCAGATAGGTATAACTGAAGCCGCCGGCCAGCGCGACATGCTCGCTGAGCCGGAATACCACGCTTGGATTGATGCTGAGTAAGGAAATTCTCGAGAAGGTACTGCTGCTGGCCAGCGAACTGGTTTCCGGCCACTGCGTCTCCAGCCCGAACGGCGCATTAACACTGATCGCAGCCCCCAGATTCGCGGCGCTGTCCTAATAGGTGTAATAGGCATGTGGCACCAGAAAGCTCTGGCTCTTGCTGCGGGTCGGTGCCTGCGGCGGGAACCCCGGCAGCGAGATCGTCGCCGCATTCGGCGTGTAGTCGGTTCCCGGCACGATAATGCCAGCCGCGCCGACCATCGCGCGCATGCCGGTGGCGCGGCTGGACATCTCGCCGATCTGAAAACCGCCGGCCAGCGCCGCCCCCGGCACCCCGCAAAGCAGACAGAACCCTAGACGCAACCATCCCGATCGTTTCATACACCCTACCTCGACTCAGACAGAGGGAAGGATGAAGTGATCCTGCGCCGTTTACAATCCCTGAACAAGACAGCTTAAAAACGCAGCAGGAAACGCACCAGGCGCTGCGTCACGGCTGAAAAAAGCTTGTCGGTATAGAAGCTGCCGGCAATGCGTTTATTGACCTCGGCCAGCGTCGGATAGGGCGTGATCATCGATGCCATCGCGCCGATTTTCAGTTGCTGGCTGGTCGCCAGGATCCACGGCTGGATCAGCTCGCCGGCATGCAGCCCGACAATCGTAGCTCCCAGAATCCGGCCGTTCGGCGCCGTGACAACCTTGATCGCGCCTTCGCTGCGCCGTTCGGCCTGAGCCCGGTCATTATCGGCGAACGACCAGCGCAATCCCCGAACCTTGCGTCCGGCCGCCAGCGCATCCGCCTCGCTCATACCGACATGAGCCAGTTCCGGATCGGTATAGGTCACCCACGGCACGGCGCGATAATCGACCTTCGCCGGCAGCCTGAACAGCATATTGCGGATCACAATGCCGGCCTGGTAGGCGGCCATATGGGTAAACTGGTACGGCCCCGCCACATCGCCGATCGCGAAAACGCGCCTGTTGCTGCTGCGCAGCCGCGCATCGACCTCGACCCCTTTCGCGCTGTAGCGCACGCCGGCCGCCTCCAAGTTCAGTCCGTCCACATTGGCGCGCCGGCCGGTGGCGATCAGCAGATGCGAGCCGCTGACACACTGACGGCCGAGATCGGACTCGCAACGGGCGACAATGCACCCGTCATCGTCGCGCTCCAGACTCAGGTTGCGCCCGCCCTCGACAAACTCAATGCCTTCTGCGCGCAGCCGTTCGATGACTATGGCTGTCAGTTCCGGATCATCCTTGACCAGCAGCCGTGCCATCTCCATCACCGTGACCTTTGCGCCCAGCCGGCGGTGCGCCTGAGCCAGCTCCATGCCGATCGGACCGCCGCCGATGACAATCAGATGCTCCATCGGATCGCAATTGTCGAAGATGTTCTCGTTGGTAAAGTAGTCGAGCCCATCCAGCCCGTTGATCGGCGGCACAAATGGCGACGAGCCGGTCGCCAGCACGAAATACTTTGCCCGGATCAGCGCATCGCCGGCGCGCAGCGTGCGCGCATCCTCGAACCGACCCGCCGTCCGGATCACCCGCACGCCGAGCGACTCGAACCGCTGCTGCGAATCGTTCGGTTCGATGGCAGCGATGACGCGATGCACATGCCGATGCACCTGTTGCCAGTCGATAACCGGTTCGTTCAAGCCCACGCCGAAGGGCGCTGCATCGCGGGCGCCCTGCGCCGCATGCGCCGCAGCCAGCAGCGATTTGGACGGAACGCAGCCGCTGTTCAGGCAATCGCCGCCCATTGCCCCCTTCTCGACCAGCACCACGCGCGCGCCCATCTGTACTGCGCCTGCGGCAACGCTCAAGCCGCCGGAGCCGCCGCCGATCACGCAGACATCCACTTCGATCATGATATCACTCCCCGGCGCTTCGCCCGCCGCTTGTAGATCACCGGAATTAACGCCAGCAATGCCAGGCCGACCAGCGCGGCCATGACCTCCGGCGTCATCACGCCGGCCAGCGATACATCATCCCCCTGCTCCAGCACATTGCCAAGACCGGCGCCGGCCAACGCGAATACAAATGTAGCCGGCATGATGCCGAAAAAGGTTGCCACGACGTAGGTGCGCAGCGGCACGCCGAGAAAGGCCGGGACCAGATTGACCAGAAAAAACGGAAACAGCGGCACCAGACGCAACACGAACATATAGCTCAACGCATTGTCGGCAAAGCCGGCCTGCATCTTCTTCAACCCGTCGCCGGCCCGGGCCAGCAGATAGTCGCCCAGCGACGTCTTCGCGATCAGGAACAGAGCCGTCGCGCCGAGCGTCGCGCCGGCCACGGCATAGAACCCGCCGAACAGCGCGCCGAACAGCAGCCCGCCGGCGACCGTCATGACCAGCCCGCCCGGCAGCGAAAACGCTACAACGGCGATATAGAGCAGGATATAGAGCAGCGGCGCCAGCAGCACATGCGCATCAACCCAGGTAGCGAGCTGCGCCTTGTGCCCGGCCAGCGCGCTCAAATGGATATAACGATCCAGATCGAACGCGAAAAACAGCCCCAGCCCAGCCAGCAGCAGCGCCGGCGGCAGTAATCGTTTCAACATCGGCATCCCCTATTCCACAATCAGGACATAATCTGGCGTCGGATTCAAGGGGCAGGAGTAGCGGTATTCGCCCGGCGTCAGCCGGATCGCATAACCCTGCGTCTGACCGGGGCCGATGCCGCCGCCGGAGACCGATGGCAGATGCCAGCGCGACAGGCCGGCGCCGCGCAGCCAGAAGCCCAGTTCGTAAGGCACGTCGCGGTTGGCAACCCGAAACAGGTAGTCGCCGGCACGCAATCGCAGGATGCGCGCCTCTTTCAGCCGCTCCCCGGCGCTGCGCGCATTGATCGCATGGCACTGCTCTGCCGATGCGCCCCGGAAATGGCGCTCCGGCTCGATGTCGACAAACTGGCAGCGGGTCTGGATCAGATGCACAACCTCAGCCGCCGGGCTGCTGATCGAAGCAGCCATGATCGCCGCTATAATGGCCGTAACAGGCAGCAGATGATCCATCTTCATGCGTTCCTCTCAATCGATCTTGTCATCAGCCGATTGGTAGCCCGAACGCTAAGAGTCTTACAGTCGGCTCGAGCCGAGGCGGCGTAATTTGCACTCCGGCCGTGATGATCTACACTCGTATAGACGCTTGGAGGAGATCATTATCACATTCAATCGCTTCATCGATGCGGAGTTGTTGCCGGATCGACCGGCTTTCATCCGCACCCAGACCGTACAAACCTGGGTCAGGATTGCACTGCTGGTCGTCTTTACGCTGTTCACGGTATTCCACGGCTCCTACAGCGCCGCTGTCATGCAGCTGATCCTCGCCTCGGGCGCCCTCTATCTGCTGCTGAATCTTTACGCATTCTACTGGATCCGGAGGACCCCCTACTCGCTGCCGCGCATCCTGCTGATTCCGGTTTTCGACTGCTATCTGATCGTGCTGGCGATGTGGGGTGATGGCGGCCAGATGAGCGTGATCTACTTCCTGTTGATGAGCCCGATTATCGGCAACGGCATCCGCTACGGTAGCAAGATGCTGCGCTACAACCAGGTACTCGGCCTGATCGCGATGGCCGCGATCTGCCTGATCACTGTATATCAACTGCACCTGCCGATCGACTGGGTCGGACTGACTGCCGAGGTGTTCGCAATCTTCTATATCTCCGGCTACACCTACGGCATGATCCGGCGCACTGAAGGCACTGTGCATGAGAAGCAGGCCGCCGAGGCATCGGCTAGCCGGCTGATCTCCGAAGCACCGCACCCGGCCTTCACCTTCGACCTGCAGACCGATCATGCGCCGGTCATCTACGCCAACCCAGCCATGGCCACGCTGATCACCGCCCAGCCCGGCACGCCGATCGACCTACTGGTCATCCCCGAAGATCGTCAGGCGCTGCAGCAGACCGTGCTGAAGCAGCGCATCACCCCGGCAATGCAGCAGTGCTATATCCGCATCCCCGACGGCAACGGACGCCCGCTGCAGATCCGCTGCGAAATGAGCCGGACGCTGCAGAAAGGACGACAGATCGGCCTCTGCTACCTGACCGACATCAGCGAAAGCGAGCGCCTGCAGGGCGAACTGACCAAGACACAGAAACAGGCCCAGATCGCAGCATTGGCGGCCGGCGTCGCGCACGACTTCCGCAATCTGCTCTCGGCGATCATCGGTCATGCCGAGCTGATCAGCATGGAACATAGCGAGCCACAACTGCAGAAGGATATCAGCCAGATTATCAAGGCCGGCAAACGCGGTTCCGATCTGGTCGAGCAGCTGCTGCAGCTCGGGCGCAGCGATCCGTCGGATGCCAGAGTAATGGATATCTCCGATTCAATCAGCAACATGGTGCAGCTGGCCCGCGTGCAACTGCCACCGGATATCGATCTCTCGATCCATATCGACAAACAGCTGCCGCAGGTCCGCGTCAACCTAGCCCAGATCGAACAGGTGATCCTGAATCTGGTCTCCAATGCAGCGCAGGCGATGCCTGATCAGAGCGGCCGCATCCGCATCAGCCTCTCCCACTACCGGCTCGATACGCGCCATACCGGTCTCTGCATTGAAGTGCACGATAACGGCCGCGGCATCGAGCCGGAATGCATCCACTCGATCTTCAAACCGTTCTGGAGCACGCGCAAACAGAGCGGCGGCTCCGGCCTCGGCCTGGCCATGGTGCAGCGTATTATCCGCTGGCACGACGGCCGCATCGAGGTCGAATCGCTACCGGAACAGGGCGCGATCTTCCGCATCTTCCTGCCCGAGTTCTGCGAGCGCCGCAGCGCACAGCGCGACTCGGTGGCGACGACGGAGTTGCCGAAGCAGGAATGCCCACCATTGCCGCTGCAGCAGTGGCGCGTACTGCTGGTCGAGGATCAGCCGGAAGTGATGGCAATCCACAAGACCTTCCTGACCCGCATGGGCCACCGCGTCATGACCGCCGGCAACGGCAAGAGTGCCTTCCGGATGATCGAGGACCACCACCTGACGCAGCTGCGCAGCGGCTTCGACATGGTGCTAACCGACTATATGATGCCGGAGATGGACGGTATCGCCCTGACCAAGGCGATACGCCGGCACGATCCCGATATTCCGGTCACACTGGTCACGGCATTCAGCGAGGATGATGCATTCGGCGAAATCCGGCACCCGAACACCTATATCATCAGCAAACCGGTCTCCTATCATATGCTCTGCACCCATGTGCAGTCGTTGCAACAGGGTGAGGCAGCAGCATCCTGACTTGCCGATCTCAAACCGGGCATCCACAAACGCATCCGATCCGATTACACTGCGCGGCTTTGGTAAGCGCTGATGAATTCGGCGCTGCCATGCAGGCTGTAAACGGCCTGCCATCATTCATCAGGATAGATGAATGAGACGGCCATGCCGCGAACTGATTGTTTTACTAGGGCGGCAATAAATCGGTATTTGTATTCGACGGCGCGATGTCGACATCCGCCGCTATCTGTCATCAACGAGGAACCCCATGACGCTTGCCAATGAAATCAGGAAACGCCGCACCTTCGGCATTATCTCCCATCCGGATGCCGGTAAAACGACGCTGACCGAAAAACTGCTGATGTTCGGCGGCGCCATCCAGATGGCCGGCGCGGTCAAGGCGCGCAAGGCCTCCCGTCACGCGACATCCGACTGGATGAAAATCGAACAGGAGCGCGGCATTTCGGTCGCCTCGTCGGTGATGAAATTCAACTATCGCGATTATGAAATCAATCTGCTCGATACGCCCGGCCATCAGGACTTCTCGGAGGACACCTATCGCGTGCTGACCGCCGTCGATTCGGCAATGATGGTGATCGATTCAGCCAACGGCGTCGAACCGCAGACCGAAAAGCTGATGGAGATCTGCCGGATGCGGAACACGCCGATCGTCACCTTCATCAACAAGCTCGACCGCGAAGGGCTGGAGCCGCTCGATATTCTGGCTGAGATCGAGGAGAAACTGCAGATCGAATGCACGCCGATGTCCTGGCCGATCGGCATGGGCAAGGCGTTCAAGGGGGTCTACAACCTCTACAAAAAAGAGCTGAACCTGTTTGCAGCCGGCTCGGAGACCAGCGATTTCGAGACTGTCCGCATCGAGGATCTCTCCGACCCGAGACTCGATGAACTGCTTGGCGCGCAGGCCGCCGATCTGCGCGACGACATCGAGCTGCTCGAGGGGGCGGCCGATCCGTTCGATCTCGAACACTTCCTGAACGGATCGCAAACGCCGGTATTCTTCGGTTCGGCGATCAATAACTTCGGCGTCAGGGAGCTTCTCGACGCCTTTGTCGAACTCTCCCCGCCGCCCGGCCCGCGCACCGCGGTCGAGCGCATCGTGCATCCGGATGAGCCGGACTTCTCCGGCTTCTGCTTCAAGATCCAGGCCAATATGGATCCGGCTCACCGCGATCGCATCGCCTTTTTCCGCATCTGCTCGGGCAAGTTCAGCAAGGGGATGAGCGTGCGCCACCACCGCATCGGCAAGGATATCCGCATCCCGAACGCGACCATCTTCATGGCCCAGGACCGCGCCCATGTCGAGGAGGCCTATGCCGGCGATATTATCGGCATCCACAACCACGGCACGATCAAGATCGGCGATACCTTCACCAGTAAGGAGCCGCTGAAATTCACCGGCATTCCGAACTTTGCGCCGGAGATGTTCCGCCGCGTGCGTCTGAAGGATCCGATGAAGCGCAAACAGCTGCACAAGGGACTGGTACAGCTCTCCGAAGAGGGAGCAGTGCAAGTGTTCAAAACACTGCTCGGCGGCGACTACATCCTCGGCGCGGTCGGCGTGCTGCAGTTTGATGTGACCGTCGAACGGCTGAAAACCGAATACAAGGTGGATGCCGACTATGTCGCGGCCGATTTCCAGGTCGCGCGCTGGATTACATGTGAGAATGACAAAAAACTGGCCGAATTCCGCCGCCTGTTCGAGTCCAATCTGGCCGAGGATGCCGACGGCTTCCTCGCCTATCTGGCACCGAGCGCATGGAAACTGAACTATACCGAGGAGCAGTGGCCCGATATCACATTCCACAAGACCCGCGAACATGTTTAGGAAGATGCTGATTAGAGGTATCCTGCTTTTAAGCTGAACAAAACCGCAAAGCAGGATGCATCCGATGCTGCTATACTAGTTACGGTTACGAACCGCTACCCTTGGGAGGTGCGCCATCCGAGTTCCGGCTGTCCTGATCATCCTGCTGCTCTGCGCTGCTGCACCCGACAGTGCCCGGGCCGCACCGATCGGCATCAGCGCCATCGACCTGCACGGACTTGAGCGCACGCGACCGCAAACTATTCTGCGCGAACTGCCATTTACAACCGGCACACGCTGGCAGCCGGGCTTCAAACTGCTCGGCGAACGGCGACTGCGCAATCTGGGCCTGTTCAGCACCGTCGCCATTACGCCGCCGGGGCGGGACGGACGCGTAGCAGTCTATCTGAAGGAGCGCTGGTCGCTGTTTATCCTGCCCGAAGCCACACGCTCGGATAACGGTCAGACATCGGCCGGTTTCGCGCTGACCGAACACAACCTGTGGGGGCTGAATCATCAGCTGCGACTGGCCACGCGCGGCGATACCGGCAAAAACTTCTCCACCTACCGTGGCGCCCGTATCGATGCCAGCTACCTCTGGCGCAGAATCGCTGATGGACCGTACAGCCTCGATATCGGCGTCGGTGCCAGTCGCAATCAGCTGGACGGCTTCAGTGCCGGCGTCGTCAGCGGCCGATACAAACAGCGCGGCCGCAGCTGGCACGCCGGCATCAGCCGCGCTTTCGGCCCGGTCCCCGGCGAGGGCTGGGGTGCCAGTCTGGGTTTCTACAACAACACGACCACCTATCGTCTGATTAGCGGCACGCCGTCATCGCAGCCGCCGCTCGACCAGCGCCTGAACAACCTGCACGGCGCAATCAGCTACACGCTGATTGATGATCATATCACGTGGCTGACCGGCACACAGTTTCAATACGCGCTGGATATCGCGCATCAGAGCTTCGGTTCCGGCCTCAATGTCTATCGCCAGAGCGCATCGCTGGCCCGGCACCTGCCGCTCTCCGGTTTCGACAGCACGCTCGACCTGCGCTTAAGCGGCGGGGCGGCGACGGGCCAGCTCGAGCAGGCCGGCCTGTTCGATATCGGCCACAACCATGGACTGCGCGGCTATCTGCCGGGCGAACTGCAGGGCAGCGATTATCTGTTCGCCAATCTGGAGGGACGCTTCCCGATCCGCAGCGGCAGCAACTTCCAGCTGGTGGCATTTACCGATATCGGTCAGATCTGGAATCGGGGCCGCCGCGCCTACGGCAAGCCGCTGCTCATCGGCATCGGGGCCGGCGCACGCCTGACGCTGCGCTGGCTGGTCAACGGCACGTTCCGGGCCGATATCGCCTACGGCGCGGCCAGCAAACGCTGGCGCTTCTACTTCGGCACAGGCCAGAGTTTCTGACCACCAAAACTGCATCACGCCTTGCCGATAATCCTGTGCAGCGCGTTTCTAACTCCCTCTTTCACAACCTCCAGCGCGTCGTAATACTGCATCACGCCTTGCCGATAATCCTGTGCAGCGCGTTTCTAACTCCCTCTTTC
>CAYSMR010000017.1:14769-15669 GCA_964432195.1 uncultured Zetaproteobacteria bacterium
ACAACCTCCAGCGCGTCGTAATAGACCTCCCCAGTACAAAGGCCAGTAACCCTGTACTGCTTTGCTGCAATATGCTGCTGTCTGCATCGGCAGCATGGGCATAGCTGCTCATCAACTCGGGGAACAGGGCAATGGAGCCGCCGGCCACCAGCCCGACCATCAGACGGACATAGTGACCCGAAATACGTTCGATCTCGAAACTACGCATCTTCAGATGCATCTGCGTAACCCGCAGCAGGTAGACACACGCCCCAAGGCCGGCAGCAGAAAAGGCAAACAGGATCTGCACCTCCAGCATCTCCGGTGCAATATGCAACATCGACACCGAGATCACCGTGACCGGCACCAGAATCAGCACCAGTATGAACAGGTCAATCAGATGCCGGAATGCCGGCGTCCTGAGATTATCGCGAAAATTAATGCTGCGGCGCGTTGAGTTCAGGGGCCGCGCCGTTATAAAGCCGGTCGCATTCTCAAGCGCGCTATACTGATTCAGAAACGCCTGCCGCTGCTCGCTGTCAAGTCCGACGAAATGATGCGCTTGCTGCATAAATCGACCGGCATCAAATCCATCGGGGAATTTGATCTCGACCCGGCTACCCTTG
Source organism: uncultured Zetaproteobacteria bacterium (assembly GCA_964432195.1). Lineage (GTDB taxonomy): Bacteria > Pseudomonadota > Zetaproteobacteria > Mariprofundales > Mariprofundaceae > Mariprofundus. The sequence continues at coordinate 15,375 of CAYSMR010000017.1, forward strand.
TATTCCAGCACCTTGCCCTGATGCTCCTGCACATAGCGCGCGAGATGCCATGCCTTGGCCGCCAGTTCCAGTTCATCCTGCACCACCTGATCCAGAAGGTCGCGAATGCACTCCCCTTGCGGACAGCGCCCGATCCGTTTCCGCCCGGTCAGTTTCATATCCCCGTTCCGGCATGCCTCGTTCATTTCTCCCGCCTCGTCAGCGCTCCCGCTGATATACGCCCTGCCTATATCGTTTAGAACCTGTTAACATTAATTGAAATATGTATAATTGTTTCATGCAGTTAACACGTTCT
>CAYSMR010000018.1:0-14874 GCA_964432195.1 uncultured Zetaproteobacteria bacterium
TAGCCGCTGGAGAGCACAACGCGCACCTGCGGATTGATGCGGCGCAGTTCGCGGAAACACTCTTCACCGCCCATTTTCGGCATTGTCAGATCCATCAGCACCGCATCGATCTGCTCCCCGCGCTGCCGGTAGATCTCCAGCGCCTCAACGCCGTTGGCTGCCCCGGCCGTTACAAAGCCCATATCCTCGAGCATCATCATCGCCGTTTCGCGCACAGTCTCCTCATCATCGACGACCAGCACCAGCCCGTGCCCGCGCCACTGATCGTCCTCGACCTGCCGTTGCAGATCGTCGTTGAGCCCCGTTGTCGCCGGAATCAGATATTTGAATGTCGTCCCCTTGCCCGGCTCCGAATAGATCTTCAGTGCCCCCTGATGGCCACGCACAATACCGAGCACCGCGCTCATGCCGAGGCCGCGGCCGGTGAACTTGGTCGTAAAAAACGGATCGAAGATCTTCGCCTGCGTCTCAACATCCATGCCGCAACCGGTATCGGAAACCTCGACATAGGCATAACGGCCCGGCTCCGGATGATCGCCAAAGCAGTCCAGCAGATAGGCCGCATCGGCATGCATGACGCCAGTGGTAATCGAAATCACACCGCTTTTGCCCTCAATCGCCTCGTTGGCATTGGTCACCAGATTCATAATCAGCTGCTGCATCTGCGCCTCATCGGCCTCGACCAGCGGCAACTGCTCAGCCAGCGAATATTTGATGACAACCCCCTTATCCAGCGATACCTCAAGCAGATGGGTAATCTCCTCGACCATCTCCGACAGATTCAGCGACCGCACGACAAACTTGCCCTTGCCCGAATAGGCCAACATCTGTCGGCACAGTACCGATGCGCGATCGCAGGACTGAACGACCTTCTCCATCTTTTCGCGCGCATCGACCGGATCGCTGATCACCTTGCGACTGGCCAGCGCCGCATTGCCGAGAATGGCCGACAGGATATTGTTGAAATCGTGGGCAATTCCGCCGGCCAGCACACCCATGCTCTCCAGTCGCTGGCTGTGCTGGATCTGCTTCTCGATGCGCTCGCGCTCATGCTCGGCCTTGCGCAATTCGGAAATATCCCAAAAGGTGACAACGCAGCCGACTGTTTCACCATCATCGTCGAAAACCGGATGCGACCAGTACTCGACCGGAAAGCTGCTGCCATCACGCCGCCAGAACACCTCGTCGCGGTTGTGTACGCGTGTCTTGTTGCGAAATGCACGGAGCACGCGGCAGCTCTGCTCATCGTAGGGCGAGCCATCGGCATGTGAATGGTGGATCAGCTTATGCATATTGCGCCCGAGCAGCTGTTCGGCATCATCAAAACCGAGCATGCGCACGCAGGCATTATTGGCAAACGTGCAGCGCCCCTGCAGATCGATACCGTAGATCGCCTCGGCTGTCGATTCGATCAGCATATTACGCAGCATATTCTGCTCGCGCTCCTGCTGCTGCTGAAAACGGAAATAACCGCGCGCTATCAGCATGCCGGTCAGCAACAACCCGGCTAGCAGCGCCATAATCAGATTGCGAACCTGGCGAAAGTCCGCCAACACCTCGTCGAGTTCCACTTCTGTGATAATTGCTGCATCAAGCGTCTTATCCCACTGCCAGACGCCTATCACCTGTACACCACGGTAATTAGGATAGCCATCGACATTCATCCCATCCGGTGCCTCCAACATATGTGCTGCCGCATAAGTTGGCGTATCACTGCCAGGCAAATGTGCCAGCAAATTCAACACGCTGCTCTGGTCCGCCTTCAGTCGGCCGCTGCGACGCAGCTGATCCTCAAAACGGCTGGCCGTCAGCATACGCCCATGCCGATCCACCAGATAGGTTTCGGTCGAGGCGCCGAAACGGCCGAACATCGTCGTGCGTCCGAAATGGCGCTGTTTATCCATCACCAGCGCCAGCGCGCCAACGGCGCGCCCTGCGTGATCGGAAACAGGCATCATCTGCCACATCTGCACATCATCAGCGAAACGGAACGCATGCGAAACCAGCCCTTCGCCATTCAACACATCCGGCAATATAGTGGCAATCTCGGCGGGCACCGGCAGACCATTTACCGCATCGCGCATTCCGGTGATAATTTCCCCGTCGGCACTCAACAGATAAAAGTCACGAAAACGATGCGCCACAAGCCAGGCAGCCAACGTACGACGCAGGACGAAACGCGCGTCACTGTCATTTCGGCCGGAAAGCAAAGCTGTCAACTGATTGTGAGCTGGCGGATTCTCGACCAGCACCAGACTGGCCTTGAGCATATCCCCGCGCTGCTGATTCAAACGCTCGAATGTCAGCCTGTTCACGCTCCATAGCGATTCTGCCGCCACTTCCAATGCATGTTTCCGAATCTGAGAGAGCGACAGCCAGGTTACTGCACCGGCCAACAACAGGAACATGACGGCGAGAACCATGCCGGAATAATCGCCGATGTGTTTCTGCATCCTGCTGACCAGCATTGTGCCTCCATGCCACTGTGTGGGTCGATAGCGGCCAAACTAACCGGGACAATAATGAATTCAACCAATCCATCTCCGCCCGCCTCAGGCTGACAAGAACCCAAGCAACGCCAGATGTGGCTTTCGGACTGGAGCATTTGCTCCACTTTCGCTAGTCTGCGCGTCCTTTTCGCGCCGGAGGGGGCGAGAATTATCGGGATAATCCTGTCGGTCATTGAAGTTTCCACGCATGTGTCCCCGCGATCCTGCCAGCAGACTCTGACTGCCATATCCCCATACCAGTGAGGTTACGAGAATGAGTGATTCGCATACAGCTGTGAACCGGACGCCTGCCAAACAGGGATTGTACGACCCGAGCCACGAACACGATGCCTGCGGCGTCGGCTTTGTCGCCAATATCCACAACCAGCAGAGCCATGATATCGTCGAGAAGGGGCTGGAGATTCTCGAGCGCCTGACCCACCGCGGCGCATCCGGCGCTGATCCACGCGAAGGCGACGGGGCCGGCATCCTGCTGCAGATTCCGCACGACTTCTTCAGAGCCGTCACGGCCGATCTCGACATTGACCTGCCGGAGCCGGGCGCCTACGGCGTCGGCATGATCTTCTTCCCGCAGGATGCCGCCCACCGTCAGGCCTGCCAAGAGATCTACGAACAAGTGATCAACGAGGAGGGGCAGACGCTGCTGGGCTGGCGCGACGTACCGGTGGACGCCGTGCGCGCCGATCTGCCAGAGAGCGTGACCGCCTGCGAGCCGGTAATCCGGCAGCTGTTCATCGGCCGCGGCGAAGGCTGCAGCGATCAGGATCATTTCGAGCGCAAGCTGTTCGTGATCCGCAAGGTCGTCACCCACCGCGTGACCGCGCTCGGCTTCGACGATGCGGCCAGCTTCTACACCGCCTCGCTCTCCAGCCGCACAATCGTCTACAAGGGCATGTTCCTGTCGCATCAGGTCGCGGCTTATTTCGAGGATCTGCGCGATGCGCGCATGAAATCGGCGCTGGCGCTGGTGCATCAGCGTTTCTCGACCAACACCTTCCCTTCGTGGGAGCTGGCGCATCCGTTCCGGATGATGGCGCACAACGGCGAGATCAATACCGTGCGCGGCAATATCAACTGGATGAATGCGCGCCGCCACTCGATGAAATCCGAACTGCTCGGCGACGATCTGGCCAAGCTCTGGCCGGTGATCCGCGAAGCCCAGTCCGATACGGCCTGCTTCGACAATGCGCTGGAGCTGCTTGTCGCCGGCGGTTATTCGCTGGCCCATGCGGCGATGCTGATGATTCCGGAGGCCTGGGCCGGCAACAGCCTGATGGACGAGGAGCGACGCGCGTTTTATGAATATCACGCAGCCCTGATGGAGCCGTGGGACGGCCCTGCCGCCGTCGCATTCACCGACGGCCGCCAGATCGGCGCGACGCTGGACCGCAACGGCCTGCGTCCGGCCCGCTATCTGGTCACCGACGACGGCCTCGTGCTCGGCGCCTCCGAAATGGGCGTGCTCGATATCCCGGAAGAGAAGATTATCAAGAAATGGCGGCTGCAGCCGGGCAAGATGCTGCTGATCGACCTCGAAGAGGGTCGCATCATCGATGATGCCGAGATCAAGCAGCAGCTGGCCAGCAGCAAGCCCTACAAGGCGTGGTTGGCCAAAACCCAGATCCAGCTCGAGGATCTGCCCGAAGAGGTCGCGCCCCAGGCGCCCGATCACACCACGCTGCTGCATCGCCAGCAGTCCTTCGGCTACACGCAGGAGGATATCAAGTTCCTGATCACGCCGATGGCGATCTCCGGCCAGGAAGGCACCGGCTCGATGGGCAACGACAGCCCGCTAACCGTGCTCTCCAACCGCGCCAAACCGATGTACAACTATTTCCGCCAGCTCTTCGCACAGGTGACCAACCCGCCGATCGACCCGATTCGCGAGGAGATGGTGATGAGCCTGACCTCGATCATCGGCCCGAATCCGAACCTGCTCGGGCTCGATCAAAGCGAACCGCAGCTCAGGCTGGAGGTGCATCAGCCGATCCTCTCCAATGTCGATGTCGAGAAGATCCGCCATATCGACCAGTACACCGACAACCGCTTCCGGACGATTACGCTATCATCCTGCTACCCGGTCGATCTGGGCGCGGCCGGCATGAAAACGGCGCTGACCGAGCTCTGCCACAAGGCCGAGCAGGCCGTGCGCGACCACTACAATATCATCATCCTCTCCGATCGCGGCATGAATGCGCAGAACATTGCCATCCCTGCCCTGCTGGCCACATCGGCCGTGCATCACCACCTGATCCGGGCCGGGCTGCGCACCGATACCGGTCTGGTCGTCGAGACCGGATCGGCCCGCGAAGTGCACCATTTCGCCTGCCTAGCCGGCTTCGGCGCCGAGGCGATCAATCCGTATCTGGCCTTTGAGACGCTGATCGACATGAAGCGGCAGGGACAGCTGCCGGAGGACCTCAGCGACAAGGAGATCGAGAAGCGCTATATCAAGGCGGTCGGCAAGGGGCTGTTCAAGGTGATGTCCAAGATGGGCATCTCCACCTACCAGTCCTACTGCGGCGCGCAGATCTTCGAGGCGGTCGGCCTCTCCAGCAAATTCGTCGAGAAGTACTTCACCGGCACGCCGACCCAGATCGAGGGCGCCGGCCTCGCCGAAGTGGCGCAGGAGGCGACCCAGCGCCATATCGACGCCTTCCGCGGCGTGATGATCTACAGGAACGCGCTCGATGTCGGCGGCGAATACGCCTGGCGCGTACGCGGCGACGAGCACACGCTGACGCCGGAGGCGATCGCCAAGCTGCAGCACGCCGTGCGCACATCCAACTACGGCCTGTATAAGGAGTATGCCGATCTGATCAACAATCAGGCGGGCAAACTGAAAACGCTGCGCGGCCTGTTCAAGTTCAAGGACAGCAAGGCGATCCCGCTGGACGAGGTCGAACCGGCCGCCGAGATCGTCAAACGCTTCGCAACCGGCGCGATGAGCTTCGGCTCGATTTCGCACGAGGCCCACTCGACGCTGGCGATCGCGATGAACCGGCTCGGCGGCAAGTCGAACACCGGCGAGGGTGGCGAGGAGCGCGAACGCTTCAAGCCGATGCCCAACGGCGATTCGATGCGCTCGGCGATCAAGCAGGTCGCATCCGGCCGCTTCGGCGTCACCACCGAGTATCTGGTCAACTCCGACCAGATCCAGATCAAGATGGCGCAGGGCGCCAAGCCCGGCGAAGGCGGTCAGCTGCCGGGCCACAAGGTCGATCAGCGCATCGGCCGCGTGCGCCACTCGACGCCGGGCGTCGGCCTGATCTCGCCGCCGCCGCACCATGACATCTACTCGATCGAGGATCTGGCCCAGCTGATCTTCGATCTGAAAAACACCAACCCGCGCGCCGATATCTCGGTCAAGCTGGTCAGCGAGGTCGGCGTCGGCACGATTGCCGCCGGCGTCGTCAAGGCGCATGCCGATCATGTCGTGATCGCCGGTCACGACGGCGGCACCGGCGCCAGCCCGCTGACCTCGATCAAGCATGCCGGCACGCCGTGGGAGCTGGGGCTGGCCGAAACGCAGCAGACGCTGGTGCTCAACCGCCTGCGCAGCCGCACTGTCCTCCAGACCGACGGCCAGATCCGCACCGGCCGCGATGTCGTCATCGCCGCGCTGCTCGGCGCCGACGAGGTCGCATTCGGTACGATCGCGCTGGTTGCCGAGGGCTGCATCATGATGCGCAAATGCCATCTGAACACCTGCCCGGTCGGCGTTGCGACGCAGGATCCGGAGCTGCGCAAGAAGTTCGTCGGCACGCCGGAAGATGTCGTCAACTACTTCATGTACGTCGCCGAAGAGGCGCGCGAGATCATGGCCGAACTGGGCTTCCGCAGCTTCAACGAGATGATCGGCCGCTCCGACGTGCTCGATACCAACGAGGCGATCAAGCACTGGAAATCGCAGGGCCTCGACCTGTCGCCGATCTTCCACCGCATCGATCCGAACGGCACGCCGGTCTACCACTGCGAAAGTCAGGACCACGGGCTGGACCAGCTGATCGACAACAAGCTGATCGAGCAGGCCAGGCCGGCGCTGGAGAACGGCACGCCGGTCGTTATCGAAACGCCGATCTGCAACGTCAACCGCAGCTTCGGCACGATGCTCTCCGGCGAAGTGGCGCGCCGCTACGGCCATGAGGGGCTGCCGGAGGATACGATCGCAATCAAGGCGCGCGGCACGGCCGGGCAGTCGCTCGGCGCATGGCTGGCTCGCGGCATCTCGATCGATCTGGCCGGCGAGGGCAACGATTATGTCGGCAAGGGCATGTCCGGTGGCCGCATCGCGATCTATCCGCCTGAGGAGTCGAACATTGTCGCCGAGGAGAACATCATCGTCGGCAACACCGTGCTGTTCGGCGCGATTGCCGGCGAGTGCTATTTCCGCGGCGTCGGCGGCGAACGCTTCGCCGTGCGCAACTCCGGCGCGGTCGCCGTTGTCGAGGGCGTCGGCGACCACGGTTGCGAATACATGACCGGCGGCACCGTCGTCGTGCTCGGCGACACCGGACGCAACTTCGCGGCCGGCATGTCCGGCGGCATCGCCTATGTGCTCGATCGCGACGGCACCTTCGAGAGCCGCTGCAATATGGCGCAGGTCGCGCTGGAGCCGATCATCGCCGAGGCCGATGCGCTGGAGGAGTTCGACCATCAGGGCGCCGATCTGGAGACGCACGGCCGCGTCGATATCAAACACTCGCTGGATCAGAACGACCAGCGGATCGTGCGCACGCTGATCAGCCGCCATGTGCACTACACCAACTCCAGCGTCGGCAAGCGCATACTGGAAAACTGGAGCAACTATGTCGGTCAGTTCGTCAAGGTGATCCCGGTCGATTACCGCCGTGCCATGGCCGAAATGGAAGCGGAGATGAAAGCCAAAGCCGTTACGGATGCAAAGGAGACAACTCATGGGTAAGCCAACCGGATTCAAGGAATTCCAGCGCGAGAATCTGAGTTATGCGCCGGTCGCCGATCGGATCACGCATTACAACGAGTTCTTCAAACTGCCGGACGACATGGCCACGCAGGGCGCACGCTGCATGGATTGCGGCATCCCGTTCTGCCACAACGGCTGCCCGGTCAACAATATCATTCCGGAGTGGAATGACGCGGTCTACCGCGGCAACTGGCGCGAGGCGCTCGATATCCTGCACTCGACCAACAACTTCCCGGAGTTCACCGGCCGCATCTGTCCGGCGCCGTGCGAGGAGGCGTGCACGGTCAACCTGATCGGCGATGCTGTCTCAATCAAAAACATCGAGCTGTCGATTGTCGAGAAGGGCTGGAGCGAGGGGTGGATTACGCCGCAGATTGCCGAAACCCGAACCGGCAAGCGCGTCGCGATCGTCGGCTCCGGCCCGGCCGGCATGGCAGCGGCCCAGCAGCTGGCCCGCGCCGGCCATGACGTCGTCGTATTCGAGAAGAACAACCGCATCGGCGGCCTGATGCGCTACGGCATCCCGAACTTCAAGTTCGACAAGGCCGTCATCGACCGCCGCATGGCGCAGATGCGCGCCGAGGGCGTCGAGTTCCGCGTCAACTCGCATATCGGCGGCAATATCTCGGCCAAGGAGCTGCTCAACGATTTCGATGCTGTCGTACTCGCCGGCGGCGCCGAGAAGCCGCGCGATCTGGATGTGCCCGGCCGCGATCTCAAGGGCATCCACTTCGCAATGGAGTTCCTGACCAAAAACACGATGCGCGTGCTCGGCGATGATATTCCGGACGACGAGTTCATTTCGGCGGCCGGCAAGCATGTCGTTGTCATCGGCGGCGGCGATACCGGCTCGGACTGCATCGGCACGGCCAACCGACATGGCGCCGAATCGGTCACCCAGCTGGAGATCCTGCCGAAACCGCCGGAGAAACCGAACAAGCTGATCACCTGGCCGGACTGGCCGACGAAGCTGCGCACCTCTACCTCACAGGAGGAGGGTTGCGAGCGCGACTGGGAGGTCTCGACCAAGCGCTTTATCGGCGACGAGAACGGCCATGTGCAGGCGGTCGAGTGCGTGCGCGTGCGCTGGGAGCAGCAGGACGGTCGCTGGCAGATGCACGAGATCGAAGGCTCCGAATTCACGCTGCCGGCCCAGCTCGTGACGCTGGCGATGGGCTTCGTGCATCCGGTGCATGAGGGCATGCTCGAGGAGCTGGCTGTCGAGAAGGATGCGCTCGGCAATGTCGCGGCCAACGATCAGGACTACACGACCAGCATCGACAAGGTGTTCACGGCCGGCGATATGCGCCGCGGCCAGTCGCTCGTTGTCTGGGCCATTCGCGAGGGTCGTCAGTGCGCCCGCGCCGTCGATGAGTACCTGATGGGCAACACAACGCTGCCGCGCTGACACTGACGCGCGCAGTCCAATCCGGAGGGGAGCGCCTGCAGGCGGCGCTCCCCTTTTTCATGCCCGCGCGGCAGCCGTCGCTTTACTCCAGCCCGGCCACCATAAAGAATCACTGACCATGCATCTTATCCAGCGCATCATCGACGCAGCCAGCGCGCGCCAGTCGCAGCAGGAGATACTCATCTCCTCGCTCGGCGCGATAATCGGCATCGCGCTGGTCGCCTGGCTCAGCTACCATCTGGTCGGCAGTAGCGGCCTGCCCTATATCGTCGCATCGATGGGCGCGGCGGCCGTACTGCTCTATGCTGCGCCGCACAGTCCGCTGACCCGGCCATGGCCGTTTATCGGCGGGCATCTGATTTCAGCCACAGTCGGCGTCAGCTGCGCGATCTGGATTCCCGATCCGTTCATTGCCGCCGGTCTCGCCGTCGGCCTAGCCATCTTCGCGATGCATCAACTCAATTGCCTGCATCCGCCCGGCGGCGCTGCGGCGCTGGTCGCCGTGATCGGCGGCGAACAGATTCACGCGCTCGGCTATCTCTATGTGCTGATGCCGGTCGGCCTGAATGTGCTGATTCTCGGCTCAGCGGTCTGGCTGACCCGGCTGCTGCTGGCCCGCCGCAGCCGGCATGCGGGGCCGTTCATGCCTATCCCCGATCGCGATACGGATGAACTGCCCGCCGCCGCGCCGTTTAATGCTGCTGATCTGGAGCGCGCGCTGCAGCAGATCGATACCTATATTGATGTCACCATTGATGATCTGCAGGATATCTATGCCCGCGCCGCGGCGGCCGCACAGCGACGCAGCCTGAAACAGCTGCGTTGCCGCGATCTGATGACGCAGCCGGCGATCGCAGTCGAATTCGGCGATCAGCTGCAGCATGCCTGGCATCTGATGCGACAGCACCGGATCAAGAGCCTGCCGGTGATCAGCCGGGTGCGGCGCGTGACCGGCATTATCACGCTCAGCGACTTTCTGGAGGCTGCCGCGCCGTTCCCCGGCGACAGCCCCGAGGAGCGTCTGCAGGCGCTGATTCGTCCGACTCCGGGCACCCATTCCGACAAGGCGGAAGTCGTCGGCCAGCTGATGAGAGAGCCGGTCGTCACGCTGGCTGTCGACGCGCCGCTCAGTGACGCAGCAAATCTGTTTCGCGAGCGGGGCTTCTGCCATATCCCGATCATCGATCACGAACGTCGCCTTGCCGGCATGCTTTCACGCAGCGATCTGGCCCGACTGCTGCGCAATCCGGCCGGCGCAGCCGACGAGCGACAAAACACCGCAACCGGCGTATAATCGCAGCTCCTCAAGGAGGCGCACCCCATGGACACACTGTTCATCATCGCGACTGCAACGGTCATTGTGCTGGTGGTGTTTGATTACACCAACGGCTTCCACGACGCCTCCAATATTATCGCGACTGTCATCGCCTCGCGCGCAATGACGCCGGCGCAGGCCGTGCTGAGCGTCGGTTTTTTCGAGTTTCTCGGCCCGCTGCTGGGAGGCACGGCCGTCGCCGATACAATCGGCGGCTTTGTCGACATCTCCGATCTGGCCGCGCTGCCGGCCATGGTTATTATCCTGTGCGGCGTCATCGCGGCCGTCGCGTGGAATATCATCACCTGGCGGCTCGGCATCCCCTCCTCCTCATCGCATGCGCTGGTTGGCGGCCTGATCGGTGCCGTACTAATCGCCGCCGGCGGCGAACATATCGTCTGGGGCTGGCAGCAACTGCAGCAGGGGCACCTGACCGGCGTATTCAAGGTATTGCTGGCACTGTTGATCAGTCCGCTGCTCGGCTTCTGGATCGGCTTTCTGATCCACCGCTGGATGGGGCTGCTGCTGCGCGGCGCGCGCCCGCAGGTCAACCGGCAACTGCGCCGCAGCCAGTTCCTGACCACTGCAGCGCTGGCCTTTGCGCACGGTGCCAATGACGCCCAGAAGAGCATGGGCGTGATTACGCTGGTATTGCTGCTGGGCGACTTCATCCCGTCATTCTCGGTGCCGTTCTGGGTCGTGCTGCTGTGCGCCGCGGCGATCACGCTCGGCATCATGTCCGGCGGCTGGCGCATCGTGCGCACGGTCGGCTTCGGCATCTATAAAATCCGGCCGCTGCATGCGGTCAATACCCAGCTCACCGCCGGCGTCGTGATCTTCTCCGCGGCGATGCTGGGCGGCCCGGTCTCGACAACCCATGTCGTCAGCTCATCGATCATGGGCATTGGTGCATCCGAGCGGCCGCGCGCGGTGCGCTGGGCCAAGGCCGGCGATATTGTCAGCACATGGATTTTCACGATTCCCGGCGCTGCGATCATCGCGGCTATCACCTATCTGCTGCTCGGCCAGCTGCTGATTCTGGCTGCGTGAAAGGAGGATGAGATGAATACTACGGCAAGACTCCCGGCCCGCCTGAAGGTGCTGATCGACCGGATCATTCCGCCGATGCCCGATTTCTTCGCGCTGATCAATGAGCAGTGCGAACTCTGCGTACAGACGATGACCGTATTCGCCACCTATATGGAGAGTGGCGACGACAAGCTGGCAGACCGGATCCGGCGCATGGAGAAACACGGCGATGAGCTCAAGCATCGCAACAGCCGCATCCTCAACCGCGCCTTCACGACGCCGATGGACCGCGAGGATATCCATGATGCGATCACACGCATTGACGAGATCATGAACTACGCCAAAACCACCGTACGCGAACTGGAGGTGCTCGATGTGCGGCCGGACCGGTTCATGCTGGAGATGGCAATCGAATTGCGCGACGGCGCCGAAGCGCTGCAGCGCGGCTTCGCGATGCTGGCCAGAAACCCGGCCCACGCCGAGGATGATGCGCTGGCCGCGCGCAAGGCCGAGCGCCGGGTCGAGCGGGTCTACCGGCAGGCGATCGCCCGCCTGTTCAGTCCCGACCTGCTGCTGCAACAGTTGCCCGACAATAACGGCGGCTCTGAACATCGGCAGCTGGCGCTGACAATGATCGACATTTTCAAACACCGTGAGATCTATCGACATATGTCCAACGGCGCCGACAGCCTCGCGCTGGCCGCCGACAAGCTCAACGATATCATCGTCAAGATCTCCTGAAACCGCGACGATTGCCTGGACACGCCCCCGCAACGATTCATATTTCGGGCATGAGCCGCGATGCGATCTATACCTCGGAAATTCACCGCGACGGATTCAGCTTCGATGATACCGTAGCGCGCGTATTCGCCGATATGATCGGCCGCTCGGTGCCCGGCTACGGCCAGACGCTGCAGATGGTCGAGCTGATGGCCCACGAATATGCGCAGCCTGGCAGCCGGCTGTATGATCTGGGCTGCTCGCTTGGCGCGGCGACCATGGCGCTGGCGCGCGGCGCGGCCGGTAAGCAGTGCCGCATCATCGGCATCGACAACTCGCAGGCCATGGTCGCGCGGGCCCGGGAGATGCTCAAAACGGAGTCGGTCGAGATTGTCTGCGGCGATATCCTCAAGAGCGAGATCCGCGACGCCTCGGTTGTCGTGCTCAATTTCGTACTGCAGTTCATTGCCCCGGATGCGCGAGCCCGCCTGCTTGAACATATCCATCGCGGGCTGAAGCCCGGCGGCGTGCTGATCCTCTCCGAGAAGATCGCCTTCGCCGACGCCGACGAGCAGCAGCGGCAAATCGCGCTGCATGAGGCGTTCAAACGGGCGCAGGGCTATTCGCAGCTGGAGATCAGCCGCAAGCGCACGGCGCTGGAGCATGTGCTGATTCCCGAAACGCTCAATGCCCACCATGCGCGACTGGCGCAGGTCGGCTTCACGGCCTCGCACACCTGGTTCCAGTGTTTCAATTTTGTCTCGATGATTGCCGTTGCATGAGGGGCGTCGCATGAGAGCCGCCCTGTGAGAGCATACCGCGACAGCGAAGCCGCAACGCTTGGCGAGCGGCTGGCCGCTTCACCGCTGCAGGCGCATCGGGCAGCCCTGCTCGATCTGTTCGAACAGGGCTGGGAACGGGTGCTCGGCCACGGCGACCTGACGCGCTGGCAGCGCGGTTTCGACGCCCTGCCCGATGTCGCCCCGTCAATTGTCACGCTCGATACCCCGAGAATCCGGATCGGCGCAGCGAACGACGCCGGGATGCCGACCACCGATATCGAGGCGGCGCTGAAGCTGCTGCACCCGTGGCGCAAGGGACCGTTCGAAATCTTCGGCGTACACATCGACACTGAATGGCGATCGGACTGGAAATGGGAACGACTGATGAATACGATCGCACCGCTGGACGGCCGCAGCGTGCTTGATGTCGGCTGCGGATCGGGCTATCACCTCTGGCGCATGCTTGGCGACGGCGCGCAGCTGGCAATCGGCATCGATCCGACCGTGCTCTTCTCGCTGCAGTTCGCCGTCGCCAAGCGCTATCTGCCACACGCGCCGGCATTCATTCTGCCGGTCGGTATCGAGGCAATGCCGGCCCGGCTCGGCTGCTTCGACAGCGTATTCTCGATGGGCATTCTCTATCATCGGCGTTCGCCGATCGATCATCTGCTCGAGCTGAAGTCGCTGCTGCGGCGCGGCGGCGAACTGATCCTCGATACGCTGGTCGTCGACGGCGATGAACAGCACTGCCTGCTCCCGCACGGCCGCTACGCCAAAATGCGCAATGTCTGGTTTATCCCGTCGGTCGTGATGCTGCAGGTCTGGCTGAAACGGACCGGCTTCCGCGATATCCGGCTGGTCGATGTCAGCCCGACGACGACGGACGAACAGCGAAGCACCGACTGGATGCATTTTGAATCACTGCGCGACTATCTTGACCCCGATGATCCGGGCCGCACGATCGAGGGCTATCCGGCGCCGGTGCGCGCCATCCTGACCGCAACCTCGTAATCGCAGCGGGTCAGATCCGGGCCAATGCGTCGACCAGCTGTTTGACCGTATCCGGCAGATCCGCCTGCATCAACTGCCGGCTGCGCTGCTGAAGCCTCTGTTGCATGGGCCTGCTCCCGGCACTGGCATACTCGCGCAACAACGCCGCTGCCGCCGCAACGCCGACGACCTGTACCTGCCCGCAAGTCGGCGAATCGCTACCGCCCAGCGCATCGAGCAATTCAAACACATCCTCACCGGCATCATGGATCGCAACATGCAGCTGCATCGCCAGGTCACCATGATTCTGCCCCCGGTCATGCGACATCATCGTCATCGATCCGTCCACCGCGTCATCAGGCATCTGCCCCATCATCTTGTGCACGCTAGCCATCTCCTGCCCACCCATGCCACGGCGCAACAGCGTCACAGCCGCCAGCACCACATCCGCTCTCGACTCAGGTGCAATACAGGCCGCCTGCGCGACCAGCAGGGCCGACTGCTTGACCATCACCCGGATATCGTTGAGCTGCGCCTGCATACCCTCTTCATTATGGCCACAGGCAGCCAAAGAAGTTACAGAAATATACATCAACAATGCCATAAAGCGAGCTCTGAACATAATATTCACTCCGAATTTTATCCGTACGCATAACCTTCGATCATCCACATAAGTGGAAAACTAGCCATAATTATGAACTGGTCCCCATCCTTTGGACAGCCTGTAGGCGCTGCTAAGGTGTGACTGTCTGCGGAATTTATTCAAACAGGAGCAGCACAATGAGCAAGAAAAGAAGGAACCACAAACCATCATTCAAGGCCAAGGTCGCGTTGGCAGCGATTCGGAGTGATAAAACGATCAGCGAGATTGCCAGTCAATATGGCTTACATGTGAATCAGGTAAGCAGTTGGAAGCAGATTGCCCTTGATAACCTGGAATCACTGTTTGCCGGCAATCATTCGGCTTTTGACGACGATGCCGAACGCAAGATCAAGGAACTGCATGCCAAGATCGGTGAGCTGACAGTGGAGCGCGATTTTTTAGACAATGCGCTCAATCGCATCCGGTGAGTGAGCGCAAAGCCATGATCAGTAAAGCATCGAAACTCTCCATTGTGAAACAATGCAAGTTGCTGAATATGAGTCGCTCAGGCTTCTACTACCGGCCTGCGCCT
>CAYSMR010000019.1:0-14791 GCA_964432195.1 uncultured Zetaproteobacteria bacterium
CCCCCAGTCATCCGCGTCACATCTCTGTCACACCCTCCGACTGCGGGCGGCGAACATTATCGCCTGCTCTGGCTGCGTCAACACCTTTATTAAAAAAGGTTGAAGCTGCCATTCCCATCCCGCTACGGCCTGTTTTTCAACATTCCCTCGCGGCCAAGGCGGCGAACATTATCGCCTGCTTTCATCACGTCAACAGCTTTGTTTTGCCTGCATTGAAAGCCCTTCTTTCACCCCTGGCCCGGTCGGTTCCGATGCCTGCTGGCAGCATCCCGTTCAGGTCAGGGCGGCGAACATTATCGTCGCATCCGCCTGCGTCAATGCATTTATTGTACAGCCCTATTCAGCTCCGTCACAGCCCCAAACCGGCCCCCGGCAGTGCCTGATCCATGCAAAATAACGGCGCAGTGCGGGAGCCCCGCTCTGCGCCGTTATTGCTCACATGATTACTGCAAGCCGGACGTCCGGATCAGATCGGGATCAGATCGACTCCTCGCGGACAATCTTCCAGCCATCCGGCGAACTGTGCAGCGTCAGCACCTTCAGATCATCCGATTTATAATCATCGGCCCGGAAGTGCTGCAGAAACTCGACCCGCACTAGGTCCGCCGCCTGCGGCAGCACCTTGACCAGCTCCAGCGTCACCTGAATTGATTTGCGCTTGCCGATAACCCAGCGCTTGTAGGCTTTCCATGCCTGCATCGACTCGAAACGATCCGCGACTACAAAATCATCGGCATAGGCCGAGAAGTAGACATCCAGATCCTGGTTGCTCCATGACGCGCGCCACGCCTCGACCGCCTGCACCACAGTGTCGCGCAGCGCCGGATCCGCCGCAACAGCTGCCGGTCCGCCCCTACTGGCGCTTCTGCCAGCGGCGCTGGCTGCTTGAGCCTGTCCGGCCGCATGCCCCTTCACCGCACTGACGACAGGCGCTCGTTCGACCTGCTTACCCGCTGCCGCCACTGTCTCCGCAGCCGGCTGCGCAGCTTTCTTCACAACCTCCGCCGTGGCCGCTTTCGGCGCTGCATCTGATACAGACGGGCCTGATGCATACGATTGCGCAACAGCGTTCCGAACTGTTCGCCTGACCTGATGCTTCGGTTTGGCCGCATGCGCGCTGCGATGCGCGTGGCGACCGCTCTTCACGGCATCCAGCTGTTGCATGAATACGCCCAGCTGCGCATCAATGGCCGCCATCGCCGCATCCATGCCGGCCGGCTCGGCAGGCAGATGCACCTCGCTGAGACTGCCGCCGGCATTCAGCACGGCCTGGATCGTACGTTCGTTGGTCGCCCTGATTTTCAGATATTTTCCGTTTTCACCGCCTTCATTCGCATCGAGCAGCTGCAGCGCCTGTGCCGACTCCCCGCGCTTGAGTAATACCGCTGCCTGCAACAGCGAACGCTGCGCCTTGGTCAGCTGCCTGGCCGGCTTCATCCGGTTCTTCCGCAACGCTTCCAGGACATAGTCCCAGCGTTCGGTCGGCAACATCCGCTCAAGAAAGGTCTGCGACAGCTCCTGCACCGACGTCGGCGCAGCGACTGCATGCGCCTGCGATGCCAGCGCCGGCTCGGACTGCATGCGCTGCGGCTGTAATCGATTCAGAAAGCGGTTCAGACGCGTCTCCGCTTCCGCGACGGCCCTCTTCAGCTCGTCACCAGCGACCGGTAAACTGACTTCGCTGCGCGTGCCTCCGGCACGGCGCACGGCCTCAACCAGCCGTTCACGATCGGCATAAACCTTCAACTGTTTGATCAGCGGGTCCTCGCCGGCGCGCTCCAGCACCGTCCGTGCCTGCTTCGGATGGCGCGCCTTAATCAGAATCGTCGCCTCCAGAATCGCCCAATCCTGTTTCGACAGTCCGCTCACCGCGGCCTTGTCCCGATACAGCGCATCCAGTACCCACTCCCACTGTCCGCCGGCCGCCTGCAGCGATGCAGGCAGCACAAACAACATCATCAGGGCGAGCAGGCTTGCCTTGCGCGCATTGTGAAAGCTCATGGTTCTACTCCGTTCGTATACGTTTAAAGGAAGTGCCGATTTATTCAGCATTTCCGCGCAGGCCATGGACGGCCTGCCAAATCAATCACGTAAGTAGTTGATTTCATGCCATGCATCCGTGCATGCCCCCCCTTTCGGGCGCAATGCGTGCAACATTGCTCTCCTGCAATGTTGTGTAAGGAAAGGCAAAACCGCGCTTTGCCTTTCCGAGCTGATTACAGGCAGGATGCCTTGGATCAGCATCTCCTTAATAGCGAAGGTTTTGCGCCATCGCGAACCGGCCGCGCAGCCTGTCGCAGATGAGGCGCGATCATTATAGCTGAAAACTTTTTTTCTGTGATCCCGAACACACTACGGATGTTCCGCCGCGTCGATACGGCGTG
This sequence comes from uncultured Zetaproteobacteria bacterium, assembly GCA_964432195.1. Classification (GTDB taxonomy): domain Bacteria; phylum Pseudomonadota; class Zetaproteobacteria; order Mariprofundales; family Mariprofundaceae; genus Mariprofundus. The sequence continues at coordinate 2,385 of CAYSMR010000019.1, forward strand.
ATAAGGGCCGCCTGAAAACGCAACAAGGGCGGAAGCCGAAGCTTCCGCCCTTGCATCCGGGCCGCTGCACACCTGAGGGAGGAGGATATGAGATCGCGGCCCGAAACCGGTACCAGTCCGCTGAAACGCTGAATGAATCAGCGCACCTTAAAACAGGTAGTACTTCGCACTCAGCGTAAAGACGCTGGACTCCAGCCCCTGAAAACTGGTGTTGATTGTCGCCGCCGATGTCTTCGGCTTGCTCAGCATATGGGAGTACTCCAGTCCCAACGCATAATTCCCGGCGAAGCGGTACTGCACGCCGGCGCCGTAAGCATAGCCAGTGCGGCTCTTCTTCTGCGTCGGGAATCCGCCCTGGCTGTAGCTCGCTTTCAGCGTCGCGACGCCGATCAGGCCGTAGGCCATCCAGTTATCATTGAAATGATACTGAGGCTTCAGAAATGCCGCCGCGAAATAGTCGATGCGGGTACGCGGCTGCAGGGTCAGCTCCTCGCCGGTCTTGCCGGTTGTGCCGAGACGCAGCTCCGCGCCGAGGTAGTCGGAGAAATCGTCGCCGACCTGAACATATCCGCCGCCGACCGCCTTCTTGGTCAGCCCCGTTCCCAGATTGAATGCGCCGAAGCCCGCCCCGACATAAGGGTCCGATGCCTCCGCGGCAACAGAAAATGCGCACAGTGCGCAGAGCGCCGCGGCTGTCTTGATGCTGCTGTTCATGAATGAAGCTCCTTTAAAATAGATGCCAGACAACACTGAATGAAATCAGCGTTTTCTTAATCAGCGAGCCCACTCTACGGCTGAAGCTGAAACGAAGCTGAAAGCGTCATCAGGGGATATTCACGCACACTCGCAGACCGCGCAGCGCCGGCGAGCGGGAAAATCCGATTTCGCCGTCATAGGCCTGCACCATCTCATGCACAATCGACAGGCCCAGACCATGCCCCGGCCGCGACTCATCGGCGCGGCCGCCGCGCGCCAGCAGCTGTTCAATCTGCTGCTGCTCAAGCCCCGGGCCGTCATCCTCGATTCGAATATCTACGCCACCACTGCGACTGCGGGCAATCTGGCAGCATACGCGGGAGTGCGCCCATTTGCAGCCGTTTTCGATCAGGTTGCCGAGCATCTCCAGCATATCCTCCCGATCTGCGCCGATTCGCTCAATGCCGTCCAGCGACAGCTCGATCAAGATCTGCGGAAATGCACGTTTCAGCATTTGCACCATATCCTCTAGATCTTGCGCCACCGTTTTCCACTGCCCCCCCGGCATCGGCCCGGCCGTGCGCGCCCGCGCCAGCTCTGTTTCGATACGACCGTCAATCAGATCGAGCTGCGCCTGCAGCTGATCCCGATCACGCCCCGCCGCCTGCCGCTCGACAATCTGGCGGGCAACGGCCAGCGGCGTTTTCAGACTGTGAGCTAGGTCGCCGAGCGCGTGACGGGAGCGCATCAGCCGCTTACGCATCAGCATCATCAGCCGGTTCACCTCCGCGACCAGCGGCGCGATCTCCTCCGGCGTCGGCGCGGTCACCTCCTCCAGCTCGCCGCGATCCAGCTGACCGAGCTGGGCGCGCACCCGGCGCAGCGGCTGCAGACTGATATTGACCAGCCAGCCCTGCACGACCAGCAGGGCCAGAATCGCGGCTGCGGCAAAGAGCAGGAAATGGCGCTGGAACGCCGCTGTCGACGATTCGATCAGTGACACATCTTCGGCCACCCGGATCTGCAATGCCCGGCCATGCCACCGCACAAGGCGGAAGACCAGCAGCAGGCGCTGCTGTTTCGGCCCCGGCACATCGCGGCTGACAGCCGCAGCCGTGGCCAGCAGCCGCTCATCCCACAACGAGCGCGAACGCAGCAGGTCGCCATCCACGTCCACCTGAAAATAGTGGCCGGAAAACGGACGCTGATAGATCACCGGGATCGCGGACCAGTCCAGCACGGCTGCGCCGTCTTGCCCAAGGCTCAGGGCCGAGAGAATCTGCTCCTGATCATGCTGCAGGCGGGAAATCAGGTTGCTCTCGCTCAGCGACACAACCTCCCTGCTGATCACAAACGACAGCAGTAGAAAAAACAGTGCCAGACTGGCCGCCAGACTCAGTCCCAGCCGCTGCTTCAGCGAGCTCATCGCGGCTGCCGCTCCAGCGCATCCGGATCGAGATAATAGCCCTGCCCGCGACGGGTACGAATCGCATCGCGGCTGAGCTTGCGACGCAGGCGACTGATATAGACCTCGATCACATTGCTCTCTTTCTCGTCATTATAATCATAGACATGCTCAACCAGCCGGCTGGCCGAGAGCACCTTGCCCGGATGCAGCATCAAATAGCGCAACAGGCGAAATTCGATGCCGGTCAGATCGACATCCCGCCAGCCGTCCGCCTGTCGCCACGCCGCCATCTGGCGCGCCTCGTCCAGCTTCAGACAGCCAATGCGCAGATCGCTGCCGGCCAGCCCAGTCGCGCGGCGGATCAATGCCTGCAATCGCGCCGCCAGCTCCTCGATATGGAACGGCTTGGCCAGATAATCGTCGGCGCCGGCCCGAAACCCTTCGACCTTCTCATGCCACGCACCGCGCGCGGTCAGGATCAACACCGGCGTAGTGATACCACCGGTACGCCAGCGCGCCAGCAGCTCCAGCCCGGAGATATCCGGCAGCCCCAGATCGAGCACGATAATATCATAGGGCTCGCTCTCGCCCATGAATCCGCCATCTACGCCACTGCCGCTGCTGTCCACGGCAAAGCCGCGCCGGCCCAATTCCTGACTCAGCTCCCGGCGCAGCGCATCCTCATCCTCGACCAGAAGCAGTCGCATCACTCACGCTCCGCGGCGAGAATCCGGCCACTGCGCGCATCGACGCTGATGCTCCGCATCACATGGTCATGGCCGAGCATCTTCACCTCGTAGATCAGCGCGCCACGCTCCTCCTCGAGCTCAACATCCAGCAGCGCGCCGGGATAGCGACGCTCAACATTGGCCAGTATCCGCGCCAGCGGCAGAATCGCATCGTGATCGCGTAGCTGCCGGACTCGGTCCAGCTCATCGGCCGAGGCCACGCCGACGCCGCCCGGCCACAACTGCAGTCCGATCAACATCAGCGCAGGCACAGCCGGCCAGACGCGCATGATGGGCTTCATGTTAACCGCGCCGCCGCGCAGGGCCGAAATGGTCAATCCTCCCAGTAACCGAAACCGGGAATGCGCACGCTCTCTTCATCAAACACCCCTTTATCGCCCATGCTATGACAAGCCAGGCAGTTGGAAAAGGAGCGGACCTTGTCATTGCCGGTCACCATGCGCGCCGGCACCTCGCGGTGCTTATGCCGGAAATAACCGGTTTCGGTGATGCGCAGCGGCGTCTCCTGCCCGATCGAACGCAGAATCGAACGGCTGAAGCGATTGGGCAGCCGGTCAGCCGCGTGGCCGCGCAGATAATCGGTGATCTCGCTCTGCGTCGCCGCATCCAGCTCGGCATTTTCACCGAAATGGTCATCCAGCGTTGCCATGATCTTTACCCATGAACGCTCCGGCAACAGACCGGGCTGATAGGCAAAGTGACAGGCCGAGCACTCTGTCTTATAGACCGCATTGGTAATCACCGGCACATCGCTGGTGCGCCCGTAAAAACCGTTCTCGCCGGCTTCATGCGCCTCATGGCCGTACTCATACCACTCATCGCTATCGCCCCAGGCCAGCGTAGAGAGCGACAACCCGACACAGGTTGCCAGCAATGCCAGTCCGAAACGAACGCTATAACCCTTATTCTTTTTCATTCATCTACTCCTTTTTTCATCGTGTTGCATATCATCGACTGCTCAGCTGGCCTTCATCCAGGCCATGATCTGCTGCTTCTCCTGCTCACTGCACTCGCGCCCCCAGGTCCATTTGCAGTTGCGCCGGAACCACTTCTCCACCTTGGCCGGGTCGCTCAAACGCGTCGGGTTGACGCTCAGCGCCATCGGCTCGATGCGCCTGCCGGTGCGCAGGTGCTTGCCAGCCTGCCTCAAATCAGCGGTATGACAGGATGCGCAGCTGACCGGCTTGCCCAGCTTCGGCTGCATATGCGTCTGACTCCACAGCAGCCGCCCCTGTTCGGCATCGGCCGCCATGGCCGGAATCGCGCCGACGCAGCACAGCGACAGCACTCCACTCAGGTATCGCTTCATATCTCCTCCATCTGTTGTGTTTTCGGCGTCATCGCAAAAATCCCGTCCATGAACGCGATGATGATTAACGATGCCGCCATCGCTTGTTTCCGGTAATCATTGCGCGCACCAGATTGGTCCGCTGAATCAGACTCTCGACAACCACGCCGGCCAGATGGATCGCAATCAGCACCAATAACAGCTGGTAACACCAGGCATGCAGCTGCGTCACCTGCATCTCTGTGGAAAAAGCGACATTGAGGGCCCAGGCCGCAAACGGCCCGAGCCCCAACTGCAGGCCGATCAGCAGCATGCCGCTGCAAACCAGCACGATCAGCGCTATCAGTAATATATAGATCATCACACTGCCGATCGGCGTGTGACCGATATAGTGCTGCGACTGCAGCCGCAGCAGCCCGCGTAGATGCGCGGCCAACATCTGCCGGGTTGGAATAAATAAACGGAAGCGGGCATGATCGTTGCCAACCACGCCCCAGATCAGGCGAAACAACAGCAACCCGGCCAGCACTACGCCGGCCAGGATATGGATGCGCAGGTCGCGCCCCTGCGCCCACCAGGCCACGGCAAACGCCGCCGCCATACCCCAGTGAAACAGCCTGATCAGCGGATCCCATACCCGAATATGATCGTCGCATTTCTGCATACGACGCAATCTAGGCCGGCCAACTGAAATAAAGCTGAATAGAAAGAAGGTGCTGGTTTATTGCCACCGCCGCCCCGTCAGACATATGCCTGACGAGGCGGACATTCATGCGGCTATTGGCGCCAATCTATCGCCGCGAGCGGTTATGCCGGATCAGAAGCTGTAACGGTCAGATTGACGAACTTGCGCTTGCCGAGCTTGATCAGATAGGGGCCGCCCGGCGACAGGCGGTAGTCCTTGTCGGCAATCTTGTCGCCGTCGATCGAGAGCGCATTCTGTTTGACCATCCGGATCGCCTCGCCGTTGGAGGCGGTCAGGCCGGTCCGGCTCAACGCATGCACAATCCACAAACCGTCATCCCCGGCCGCCAGCACCGCCTCCGGCACATCATCAGGCACCTCTTTCTTGGCGAACTGCGCTTCAAAGGTGGCACGCGCCTGCGCGCCGCTGCCGGCGCCGTGAAAGCGCTCGACAATCATCGCAGCCAGCTGCTTCTTCGCCTCCATCGGATGCATCGATTTCACATCGCCCAGATTCACATCGCTGAGCAGTTCGTAATATTTATACATCAGATCGTCGGAGATACTCATCAGCTTGCCAAACTGCTCCTTCGCCGGTTCGGCGACGCCGACATAGTTATTCAGCGACTTACTCATCTTGTTGACCCCGTCCAGCCCCTCCAGCAGCGGCATCGTCAGAATCACCTGCGGCGGTTTGCCGTAGGCCTCCTGCAGCTGACGCCCCATCAACAGATTGAACTTCTGATCATTGCCGCCGAGCTCGACATCGGCATCCAGCGCCACCGAATCGTAGCCCTGCACCAGCGGATAGAGGAACTCATGGACCGAGATCGACTGCCCGCCCTTGTAACGCTTCTCGAAATCGTCGCGCTCAAGCATGCGCGCCACCGTCGCCTTGCCGGCAATGCGGATCAGATCGGCAGCCGTCAGCTGCCCCAGCCATTCGGAGTTGAAACGCACCTCGGTCTGGACCGGATCGAGAATCTTGAACACCTGCTCCTTGTAGGTCTCGGCATTGAGCAGCACCTCGTCATGAGTCAGCGGCGGCCGTGTCTCGTTCTTGCCGGTCGGATCGCCGATCGTGCCGGTGAAGTCGCCGATCAGGAACACCACCTGATGCCCGCAATGCTGGAACTGGCGCAGCTTCTCCAGCAGCACGGTATGGCCCAGATGCAGATCGGGCGCGGTCGGATCGAAGCCAGCCTTGACGCGCAACGGACGCCCCTCTTTGGCGGCAACCTTCAGCTTCGCCTCCAGACTGCCGGCCGGCAATATCTCCAGCGCGCCGCGCGTCAGCAGTTCCATCTGTTCCTGAATATTCATATGCACCCCGATATCGATCGATGCCCGAATCATGGCATCAGCTCACGCCCCCCGCTACCCCGGCCGGCGATGACAGATATGCGGTTGCGTGCTATGCTCGCGATGATCATGATAACGGCGGATCGTAAAACCGCACACTGGAGTCAGCCATGTCCGAACATGCCCCCGAACAGACACCGAAAAGCGCCAACAAGGCCTCCGAAAGCACACAGCCGGAGTCGGCCTCATGCTGCTCTCGGGGCAGCTGCTGCACGCCGCACGGCGCGCTGATTGTTGCGCTGATCGCGCTGCTGCTGGGCGCGTATGCCGCCTATACCGCGAGCAGAGGGCAGGATAACAGCGCTATCGAGGCGCGCATTACCCAGCTTGAACAGCAGGTGGCCGGCATGAACGAGCAGATCGCCACGCTCAACGAACAGGTCAAGAGCAATCGCGAAAACATGATCCAGACCCGGCTGAAGAAGGCGCTGCAGAATATTCAGGAGATCGGCGATCTGGCCGGCGAAGGCACCAAAGCCGCCATCCATGAGGTCGAAAACATCCTCAAAACCCTGACCTCGATCGGCGAGAAGCTGGTCGAGCCGGACGCAGCGCCAGCCGGGCCGCCTCAGGCTGCCGACGGGCAAGCCACCCAGCCGGAACCGGCCGCCGCCGAGCAAACCACCACAGAGCCAACCGTCGCTGAGCCGGCGGCAACGCCGACCGAAAGCAGCACACCGGTCGATACGCAAACGGACAATGCAGCCCCGGCAACAACGGAGAGCGCGCCATCGGAATCCGCGCCGGCCGACGCAACGCCATCCGCCGCTCCGGCCCCGTCCTCTCCAGCCCCAAGCGACGCAACACCGGCCGATGCCGGCAACGCCGCCGGACAGCCGGAAACGGCTGCGGAGCCATCCGCACCGCAGGCATTCTGAGCAGGTTTCCCCCGCTGCAATGCCCCGCCTGCGCAGGCCGGTAACGTCGTGACGGCCGCTACGCCCCTGTTTGTCGGCATCATGTCCGGCACATCGGCCGACGGCGTTGATGTGGCCGTTGTACGCATCGGCCCGCGCCCGGAACTGCTCCATTTCAGCGAACAGCCGCTGCCGGCCAAACTGCGCCGCGCCATACTGCGACTGGCTGAGCCGGGCTTCGGTGAAATCGACAACACCGGCGCGCTGGACCGGGCGCTGGGCGCGCTCTATGCCGATGCGGCGCTGACGACCATCGCCGTGGCCGGGCTGCAGCGGCGCGATATTGCCGCGATCGGTAATCACGGCCAGACCATCCGCCACCGCCCCGACGGCCGTCACCCGTTCTCGATCCAGATCGGCTGCGCCGCAACGATCGCTGAACAGACCGGCATCACAGTCGTATCGGACTTCCGCCGCCGCGATATCGCCTCCGGCGGACAGGGGGCGCCGCTGGTCCCGTTTGCCCACCGCCAGCTGTTCGCCTCGCCGCGGGAATCGCGGGCCGTACTGAACCTCGGCGGCATCGCCAATATCACCTGGCTGGGCGCGGACGGCTCGGTCGCAGGCTTCGATACGGGACCGGCCAATATGCTCATGGACGCACTCATCCGCCATATCAGCCACGGCGAACAGAGCTGCGATCTCGACGGGCGGCTGGCTGCGGCCGGTTCGGTCTGCGCAGCCCTGCTGGAGCGTCTGCTGCAGCATCCGTTTCTACAGCAGCCCCCCCCAAAATCGACCGGCCGGGAGCAATTCGGAGCAGAGATTGTCGAGCAGATCCTGAACTGGCCGGATATCTCTGATGCCGACCGCATGGCCACCGCCAGTCGGTTCACCGTCGAAGCCATCGCACAGAGCATCCGCTTCCTGCCCAATGCGCCGGCGTGCTGGCTCTGCTGCGGCGGCGGCGTGCGCAACGGCCATTTGATGCGCGAGCTGCAGCAGCGGCTGTCGCCGGCCAGCGTCGAAACGACAGCAAGCGCCGGCATGGAGCCGCAGGCAGTCGAAGCGGCCTGCTTCGCACTGCTGGCCAGGCAGACGCTGGCCGGCGATGCGAATACACTGGCCGCTGTGACCGGCGCCAGCCACAACAGCTGCGGCGGCAGCATCACGCCCGGCGATAACTGGCAGGCATTGCTGCAACAGATCCCTGCATGGACCCGCTGACCCACGCCATCTCGGGCGCGGTTCTGGCCCGCGCGCTGCCGAAACGGCCCCTGGCACTCAAACAACTGGCGCTGATTGCAGCGCTGGCGATGCTGCCGGACATCGACATCGTGCTGCGCCTGCTCTCCGACCCGCTCTATCTGCAGCACCACCGCGGCCTGACCCACTCGCTGCTGATGCTGCCGCTGTGGGGATGGCTGCTGTTCAACCTCTGCCCGCAGCGGATCAGAACGCAGCCGCGCATGCCGCTGCTGATCGCCGGCGCGCTGCTGCTGCATATCGCACTCGATCTGATTACCAGCTACGGCACAATGATCTTCGCGCCTCTCTCCGACCTGCGTATCCGCTTCGATCTGCTGTTTATTATCGACCCGCTGTTCACCGCGACCCTGCTGCTACCTCTGCTGGCTGGCCTGTTCTGGCGGCGGCAGGCACGGAGGCTGGCCGCGCTCGGCTTTGCGCTGGCCGCCGCCTATCTACTGCTTGCAGCCAACAACCATCAGCAGGCTGTCGCGCTGGCTCGACAGGCGCAGTCGGATGCTGCGGCCCATTACGCGCTGCCGATGGCATTCTCCCCATTCAACTGGCAACTGATCGCCGAATATCCCGATTATTACGCCCGCGCCGTCGTGGATTTAAAGCCGTCCTTCCCCGGTCTGCGTCCGCTGTTTGCCGATGCCTTTGTGACCCGCACTCTCTCCAGCCGCGTCGGTCGACCGCAGGCCATTCAGTGGCAACAGCTGACAGCGATGCATGCAATCCACGGCGCCATGCAGCTGCCCGGCGCAGCATTCTATCGCTGGTTCGCCCGTTTCCCGGCGCTGCTCATTCAGAATCAATCGCAGCTGGAGTTCGGCGATCTCGCCTTCGGCGCCGGCGCGCCGGGCGTGCATGCGCCGTTCCGCTTCCATATCGAACGGAGGAGCAGCAACGAGCCGCCGCACGCATGGCTGATCTGGCGCGACGATCGCCGCAGCGAACTGCGCGGCCTGAACCGTCCGTTCGACGGGCTGCCCGGGAAGCGCTGATCTGTTCGCGCTTCCGAGTATGAACCTGATGGGCAAACGATAGCAACACGTTATCTGAACGATATCAGCCGGAGCAAACTGATTGTTGCCAAGATCGCAATCCATCAGCATTTCCACAGCAAACGCTGTGTTCAGAGCGGTTTTCTGCTGCCGCAGTCGTCAATCAGCTCGGCACTGTACGCCGCAATCGGTCCAGCCAGCGCAGCGGCGGCGTCAGCCAGCGGGCACAGAGCTCTGCATGGCAATCACGGCGTTGCTGCTGCGCGCAACGGGTTCAGGTCGTTTCGCCATCGCTGCGCCTGCTGCAGGATCGCTGTAAACAGGCAGAGATCGTGATAGTGGCCGAGCCTGTCCTGCAGCTGCTTGAGCTCGCGCAGGCATTGGCGGCAACTGTGGTCGCCCGGATCGCACAGTGGTTCCAGCAGATAACGGATCTGTTTCACGCTCAGCCGGCAACGATGCTCCAGCTTGCCGAAGCGTTCTGCACTGTCGGGGTGGTCGATCAGGCGCTGCAGCCGTGTGCGGAGTTTGGCACAGTTGCGCTCCAGTGCCGGTCGGATCAGTTCGCGCAGATCGACTTCGTCGGATCGCCAGGCTGATACCGCCCCTGTTGGCAGACGCGCCCTGATCGCCGGCCACAGCTGCCGTATATCATCGCCTGTTTCCCGCCTCTGTCGTGTCAGACGGGAATCGATATCGGCCAGGTAATCGGCAGGGGTTGCCGGCTGGTCGCGCAGCCAGCGCTGGAATACTTCCAGGTCGCGGCAGCTGTTGGTGCTTGCGGCCAGCTGCGAGAGCTCCTGCATCACCGTTGCGTCGATCGCAGATGCAGCGCGGCAAGCCTTCAGCCAGCTGCGCAGCGCAACACGAAAGTCGTGCAGCGCGTCAGGGGCGGCTCCGATCTGCCGGAGCGCGTGATCAGCATCTCCCGAGAACCTACGCAGCAGGGCGCAGACCCCGGGAGGGAGCGTATCGGAGCGGTCGGCCGGAGCAGATGGCGGCCCGTTCACCGGAACGAACCGTTTCGCGTCAGCGGCGGCCCAGCATGGCCTGCTTCAGTCCGCCATCGGCCGGCTTTATGCCGAGCCAGACAGCCAGCAGCGCCTGCTGAAAATCGACGCCGTTGATGACGCCCCATTCCTTGCCGTTGAACCGGACATGCGTTGTACCGTCTCTGAACAGGTCGAATGTGATCGAATCACCGCGGCGGGCATCTGTGAACAGCGCATTGAAGCGGTCCAGTCGGGGCTGGAGTAGTTTCATCCGTTCAGCCGGTTGGTTTTTTTCAAAGCCGCGCTGCCAGCCATGGATCAGCTTGTCACGCTCGAGCTCGCTGAAGAGGATATTCATCGTTACCCGCTTGGGACCGGGGTCGATGATCGCGGCTTTCGCGCTGGCTGTCGGCTGTTGCAGATAGAAGCCGCCGACATAGATGTCAAAAAAGAATCTGGTACGGATGCCGGCACCGTTGAGTTGCAGGGTTTTACCCTCCAGCTGAATCGTGTCGGGCAGGCTGATCCCCTCGATCTGCATCGCATTGGCCTAGAATGGCAACAGCAGCAGTGCGAATAGTATCAGTAAACGGACAGATTTCATCGCGACCTCCGGATTGGCGCTCTGTTCTGACTAGAGACCATAAAGCCCGCCAGCGCAAGTTGCCTCAGAAATCAGCGCCCCCTACTCTGCGACATCGCGTCGCTCCGGGTTAGCACCGAATTCGTCCAGATAATCGGCCATTGCCGCTTCAATCACACGGGTCGCATGCTCGAAACCGTACGGCTCGCCGATCGAGACCTGCTGCGGCTTGCCCGGCACCAGCTTGTAGCTGAGGAAATAGTGCAGCAGTCGATCGATCAGCGCCTTTGGCAATTCGGTCAGCTCATGCACGCCGGACCAGAGCGGATCATCCTCAATAACGGCAATAATTTTATCATCGGCTTCATCATGGTCGTTCATCGGCAGCCCGCCGACCACGCGTGCATTGGCCAGAATCTCAATGCGCGAAATCGGTCGCTCCGAGATCACGCAGATATCGAGCGGATCGCCATCGCCGCGGCTGGCCCCCTCCATCAGTGCGCCGACACGTGCCGCGCAGAGCGTACGCGGTATAAAGCCGTAGAGGGCCGGGTGCTGGCAGGACGAACGCACCGAGCGATCCACGCGCAGATAACCCGATTTCTTGTCGACTTCAAACTTGACCGTATCAAATGGACTAATTTCGATATAGGCATGTACCCGCCGCGGCGGTTCGGCTCCGACATCCAGCCCGTGCCACGGGTGCGGTCGCCATTGGGAAAATGATCTCATGCTGCTTTATAGCATATCGACAGGCGATTAGGAAAAGACTAATCCGCTGTCATTACAATGACACGGAATCAGTCAACCCGCGCAACAGCCAGAGCCGGTATTTAAGGCGTGAATCAGCAGGAAGCAGCAGGCACGCCGGCCAGCGGAATCGCCCGCAGCAGTGATACAGTTCCGCCTGTCGCCGCGTTGCCGTTTTCTGGAAGATCAGCTTCAGATAGCTGCGCTCCGTGTTCAGACTCAGGCCGGACGCCTCGCTGCACTGCTGCAGACTCTTGCCGGTCGAGAGCAGGATCGCCAGCCTGGCTTCAGCATTGGTCAGCCCGTAGAGCAGCTGCAGCACTTCAGGGTCTAGACTCGACGCATGATCCCGGCACCCGATCAGCACTGCCGCATAGAGCCCCGCCGATCGATCCAGCTGCGAGGTAATATCCGGATGCTGCGGAATCGCGATAATGACCAGATCGCTTTGGCGCTCGTCGCCGCCGGCCAGCACCATCACCCCGACCTGGCGCAGGTTATGTTTGCCGTTTTCAATTGCATTGCTGACCAGCTGGCGCAGCTGCCTGGGAGAACAGCTTTCCGGAAAAGATACCGAAGGCACGGTTGGCGGCGATAATGTCCCGGGCTTTCTGATTTTGATAACCCGGCGCCCCATGGCCATCGAACAATACGACGCCGGAGGAGAGGTGGTCCATCGCCTGCTCAAAGCTGGCTGCGTAACTCTTGCTATGCACAAGCGCATAATATGTAGGAATTGCACGCGTTGTTTACAGAATTTCTGAGATGAGGAGTTTCTGTAAT
>CAYSMR010000020.1:0-14745 GCA_964432195.1 uncultured Zetaproteobacteria bacterium
TGAGCGATTTTATTAAATTGAGAACGTGTTAACTGCATGAAACATTATACATATTTCAATTAATGTTAACAGCCCCTAGTGGCGCAATGATGCAATCACGAAGCTGACCGCCGAACGCTACGGCGATGCCGAGGGCTATCATGCGACAGTCAGCGAGGTCGCGCTGAGCTATTTCGCCCACCCCGAGGCGATCAAGCAGGCCGAGATGAGCCTGCCTATCACGCCGACCGCCGCGACCGCATTCCACCGCCTGCATCCGGATATCAATATCACCGTCTCCGGCGGCGGTTCCGGCGTCGGCATCGATGATCCGGCGCACCGCCGATATCTACCGCGGCCGCATCCACAGTGTCAGCATGCGGCGGCGATGCCGCGCACCGCGTCATTGAGCCAGGCGTTGGAGAGCATGCCGATGGCCTGATCGCTGTGGATGCGCGCCAGCGCGCTGACCGGAGTGATCGCAGCTGCGCTGATGCTCGGCTTTCTGCTGCTGGAGTCCTGGCCCTACTGGCGGCAATACGGGCTCGGCGACGGCGCGCTGATCCGCCGCGTCTGGCTGCCGGCTGCGTGGCCGGCGCTGCTGACCGGACTGCTGCTGGGCATGGCGCGCGCACTGTCGGAGACCGCGCCGATCCTGTTCACGGCAACGGTCTTCTCCGGCGTCATCTGGCCCGATTCGCTGTTCACGCCGGTGACGACGCTGCAGAACCATATCTTTTCTATCTGGCCCAGGAGGGCGGCAATGCTGCCTCCGTGCAGCAGGCCTGGGCCGCGGCCGTGATTCTGATCGCGCTGATCGCCGCTCTCAGCCTGGCCGCCGGCGCACTGCGCAACAGAAGCAAGCCATGAACCAGCCACACCGGGCCATCGAGGCCGAACCCGCGCAAGCGGAGACGCTGCAACCGGCGCTGCAACCGGCGCTGCAGGCGCAGGATCTGAATCTGCAGCTGGGCGGCAATGTCATCCTGCGCGAGCTCTCGTTTTCGCTGCCCGGGCACGGCATGACGACGCTGATCGGCCCGTCCGGCGCCGGCAAGAGTTCGCTGCTGCGCTGCATCAATATGCAGCAGCGCGACTGGCTGGGCGCACTGCGCATGTTCGGCAAGGATGTACGCAACTGGCCAGACGGCGAGGATGCCTTGCGCCGCGCCGTCGGCCTGATCGCCCAGAAGCCGACCCTGTTTCCGTGCTCGCTGCTGCAGAATCTCCTGTTCGGCCTGTCGCGCGGCGAGCGCAAGCGGGTATCGAACGGGCGGGTTGAACAGGTATTGCGTCAGGCGGCACTGTGGGATGAGGTCGGGGAGCGCTTGCACGATGCGGCCGCAACGCTGTCGGTCGGTCAGCAGCAGCGCCTCTGCATCGCCCGCGCGCTGATGCTGTCGCCGCGCATGCTGCTGCTCGACGAGCCGACCGCATCGCTGATCCGCGCTCCAAACAGACGACCGAGGCGTCGCTGCTGGCGCTGGCCGAACAGATGCCGCTGCTCTGCGTCACCCATGATCTCGATCAGGCCCAGCAACTGGGCGGACAGCTGCTGTTCATCTGCGACGGACGCCTGATCGAGAGCGGCGACAGCGACCGCTTTTTCGCGCGGCCGTCGCGCATCGAGAGCCGCGAGTTCCTGCGCTGGTCGGTCTGCGACTGTGATTAAACGCAAACAGCAAAGGGATGCGTGCCGGTAAAGACCCGGCGAGCTCAGTCGGTGCTGCTCTCAGAAGCGGCCGATTCGCCGAACAGGCCGTGCGGCAGCGTCACCAGCACCGAACAGGGCGCATGCGCGACAACGCGCTCGACCGTCGAGCCGGCCAAGAGATGCTCGACCAGCCCCTTCTCATGCTGCCGACCGATCACAATCAGGTCGGCCGGCAGTGATCTGGCAAAATCGCAGATGCTGCGCGACGGATCGCCGATCGACTCCTGCAGATGGATCGTCACATCGAAATCGAATGCCGCCGCCTGCTGCTCGACGCGTTTCCGCGCCCCGTTGCGCATCGCCTCATCGACCTCGGCCAGCGGCGGTATCGCGACCATGTCCGTTTCAAAATAGAGCGACGGCTCGATGATATGAAGCAGATGCAGCTCGGCATCGAACTGCCGGGCTAGCACGCCGGCGCGGCGGATCGCCTCGCTCGATGCCTCCGTGCAATCCGTCGGCACCACGATTTTATGATGTTTAACCATCGTCGTCTCCTCCCATCCGGCTCCCGTCCGGCCGTCCGGCCGGGCCGGCGCTCACGCGCCCGGCTTGATGCGGGCAATAATATTATGCCCCTGCCGCTGATGCATAATCACCGCCAGAATATGCGCCGCCAGCAATGCCTCCAGCGCGCCGACCAGCAATTCGTGCGTCTCGGCGACAAACTCGATCGCCTCGGTCTGCGGCGCGGTCGTGCTCCAGCCGAAATAGAGGATCGTGCCGGTCACGCCCATGCCGAGCGCGCAGAGCAGGATAAAGCCATGCACGCAGCGGGCCACGGTCTCCCCCTCTTCCGGCGGCGCCAGCTTGCCCTGCTTCCAGCCGGCCATCTGGCTGCGGATCTCATCGCCCAGCTGTTTGCTGCCGTCGGCCGAGAGCCACGGCAGCAGGCCGCGCCAGTTCGCACCCGGCAGCGAGGTCATCGCCAGCATCAACCGGATCAGCAGCAGACCGGCAATCGTCAGACCGAGAATCTCGTGCACTTCAAAGCCGAGCGTCTCCTCGACCGGCGCGCCCGGCACCGCCTGATGCTGCCCCTCATGGGCAAAGGCCGGCATAATCCAGTGGATGCCGGCCATCGGCTCATCCTCGACCTCCGGCACATCCATCAGTTCGCCGATCGCAATCTGGGCCAGCATACACAGCGCCAGCAGGCTGTGCAGAATACGGATCTGTTTGGCGTATCCCTGTTCACTCATCTGTTCATCCTCTCCGTTTACCGATTCACCAGTTTATTCATGCGCAAACGCAGCGCATTGAGCTTGATAAAGCCCGCCGCATCCTTTTGATCGTAAGCGCCCTCGTCATCCTCGAATGTGCAGAGCCGCTCGTCGAACATCGACTGCTCGGAACGCCGCCCGACAACATCGACATTGCCCTTGTAGAGCTTCAGGCGCACATCGCCGTTGACGCTGGCCTGCGAGGCATCGATCGCCTGCTGCAGCATGACGCGCTCGGGCGCGAACCAGTAGCCGTTGTAGATCAGCTTGGCATAGCGCGGCATCAGCTCGTCTTTCAGGTGGGCCGCCTCGCGATCGAGCGTGATCGACTCGATGGCGCGATGCGCCTTGAGCATAATCGTGCCGCCCGGCGTCTCGTAGCAGCCGCGCGATTTCATGCCGACAAAACGGTTCTCGACAATATCGATCCGGCCAATGCCGTGCTT
Source organism: uncultured Zetaproteobacteria bacterium (assembly GCA_964432195.1). Classification (GTDB taxonomy): domain Bacteria; phylum Pseudomonadota; class Zetaproteobacteria; order Mariprofundales; family Mariprofundaceae; genus Mariprofundus. The sequence goes on from CAYSMR010000020.1 coordinate 3,363, forward strand.
GCCGCCGATCCGGTTCAGCTCGCCCAGCACGGCCGCCGGTGTCATCTGCTCGCCGTTAATCGCGACAATATCGCCGCCCTGATAGGTCAGCTCGACATACTCCGGCTGATCGGGCGCAGCCTCCGGCGACACGCTCCAGCGCCACATCGACTCCGACGGCTCGCACCACGGATCCTCCAGATCATAACCCTCATAGGAGATATGCAGCAGGTTGGCATCCATCGAATAGGGCGACTTCGAGCCCTCGCGCTTGCGCTCGACCGGAATGCCGTGTTTCTCGGCATAATCGAGCATATCCTTGCGCGACACCAGATCCCACTCGCGCCACGGCGCGATCACCTTCACATCCGGCTTCAGCGCATAGAAGCCGAGCTCGAAACGGACCTGATCGTTGCCTTTGCCAGTCGCGCCGTGCGACACTGCGTCGGCCCCTTCCGCCTCGGCGATATCGATCATCCGCTTGGCGATCAGCGGCCGTGCGATCGACGTGCCAAGCAGATACTCGCCCTCGTAGATCGCATTGGCGCGGAACATCGGGAAAACATAATCGCGCACGAACTCCTCGCGCAGATCCTCAATATAGATCGAACGCACGCCGCAGGTGGCCGCCTTGGCGCGCGCATCCTCGACCTCCTCGCCCTGCCCGAGATCAGCCGTGAACGTAATCACCTCGCAGTCGTAGGTCTCCTGCAGCCATTTCAGAATAATCGACGTATCCAGCCCGCCGGAGTAGGCCAGTACCGCTTTTTTGACATCAGACATCACAACCCTCTTGTTTCACTGTTGTTGTTTTCAGGCAGGCACCGCTTCATTCAGCGCCTCCCCGCAGGCCATACGGCCTGCCCAAGCTTCTTAATCTTTTAACAAAAACTCCAGCAGCGCCTTCTGCGCATGCAGCCGGTTCGCCGCCTCATCCCAGACCACTGACTGCGGCCCGTCGATCACGCTGGCCGTCACCTCCTCGCCGCGATGGGCCGGCAGACAGTGCATGAACAGCGCATCCGGCTGCGCATAGGACATCACACGCTCGCTGACGCAGAAGCCGGCAAAGGCCTGCTCTCGCTCGGCCTGCTCCTGCTCCTGGCCCATCGAAGCCCAGACATCGGTGGTCACCAGATCGGCCTTATGCGCCGCCGTCGCCGGATCATCGCTGACCGATACATCGGCCCCGAGCACGCGCGCCGCCTCGAGCAGCCGCGCATCGGGGCGGTAGCCGTCCGGACAGGCAATCTTCAGCCGATAGCCGAAGGTCACCGCACCGTTGATCCACGAGTGCGCCATATTATTGCCATCGCCGATCCAGGCCACGGTTTTATCCTCGATCGAACCGCGATGCTCCTCATAGGTCAGCACGTCAGCCAGAATCTGGCACGGATGGGTCAGGTCGGTCAGCGCATTGATCACCGGCACGGTCGCATGCTCGGCGAACTGCTGCAGGATTTCATGACCGAAGGTGCGGATCGTCACCGCATCGACCATGCCCGAAAGCACCCGCGCCGAATCGGCGATCGGCTCGCCGCGCCCGAGCTGGGTCGTATCGGAGTGCAAAAACAGCGCATGCCCGCCGAGCTGGAACATGCCAACCTCGAACGAGACGCGCGTGCGCGTGCTCGATTTATCGAAAATCATGCCCAGCGTCTTGCCTTCCAGCGGCCGGTGCGCCTTATCCTCTTTCAGTTTGCGCTTGATCTTGACCGCGCGTTTGAGGATATGGCGCGCCTCCTCCGGCGACAGATCCAGCAGTGTCAGAAAATGTCTCATCCCTCTCCCTCCAGTGCCTCCGCCAGCACCGCGCCGAGCACGCCCAGCGCCTCATCGACTTCCGCCACGCTCACATTCAGCGGCGGCAGCAAGCGTAACACATTCGGGCCGGCCATGAGTACCAGCAGCCCCCTGTCGCGCGCCGCCGCAATCAGCGGCGCAGCCTCGATGGTCAGCTGCGCGCCAATCAACAGCCCCTGACCGCGCACCTGGCGGATCAGCGGCGTGCGCTCAGCCAGCGCCTGCAGCCCGGCGCGCAGTTGCTCGCCGCGCCGGCGCGTATTGTCCAGCAGTTCATCGGATTCGATGACATCGAGCACGGTCAGCGCCGCCGTGCAGGCCAGCGGATTGCCGCCGAAGGTCGAACCGTGCGTGCCCGGTCCGAATGACGCGGCCACGCGCGCATTGGCCAGCATCGCGCCGATCGCGACGCCGCCGCCCAACCCCTTGGCCAGCGTCAGGATATCAGGACGGATACCGGCCTGTTCGAACGCGAACATCGTACCGCAGCGGCCGATACCGGTCTGTACCTCGTCGAGCATCAGCAGCAGGCCGTGCTCGTCACACAGCGCCCGCACCGCCTGCAGATAGGCCGCATCGGCGATATGCACACCGCCCTCGCCCTGCAGCGGCTCGAGCAGAATCGCAGCCGTATGCTCATCGACGGCTGCGCGCAACGCCCCGATATCATTGAGCGGCACATGCGTAAAACCGGGCGGCAGCGGATCGAAACCGGTCTTGACCTTCTCCTGACCGGTTGCGGTCAGCGTCGAGAGCAGACGGCCGTGAAACGAGCCTGTCGCGGTGATAATCGTACGCCGGGATGAGTCCCGGTCGTGGAAATACTTGCGCGCCAGCTTGATCGCGCCCTCGTTCGCCTCGGCGCCGGAGTTACAGAAGAAGACCGCATCCAGCCCGGAGAGCGCCGTCAGCCGGTCGGCCAGCTGCTGCTGCAGCGGGATATGAAACAGATTCGAGCAATGCAACATCGTCGCCGCCTGCTGCGCAATCGCCTCGGCCAGCCGCGGATGGGCATGGCCCAGAGTATTGACCGCAATACCCGAGATAAAATCGAGATAACTGCGCCCCTGATCATCGGAGACGCGCGCGCCGCTACCGCTGACCAGCGCCAGCGGAAAACGCGCATAGGTATTCATAATCGTACTCATCGGCGAATATTAACACGAAAGCGGGCATCCGCCCGCATGATTTTTCATCCCGACAGGGAGAGAATGTCAGCCGGAGAAGGATTCTCCGTAATGCGCCTGCCACGCCTGCTGGCTGCGGAACTCAACCCCGAGCTGCTTGAGCAGGCCGTCGTGAATATCGTAGATCACGCCGATCACATTGACCTGCTGCCCCCGCTTCCACGCCTCGCGCACAATTGTGTTGCGGCAGATATTGTGCACCTGCGCCTCGACATTGAGCTCGGCCAGCCGCTTGGCCCGCGCCTGCCGGGGCAGATGATTCAGCTCTTCGGCATGGCGATTATAGACGAAACGCACCTGATCGAGCCACAGATCGACCGGATTGATGCCGCTGTGCTCCAGCGCCGCGCTGACGCCGCCGCAGCCGTAATGGCCGCAGACAACGATGTTGGGCACCTTCAGCTCATCGATCGCATATTCGAGCACGGCCAGACAGTTCAGATCGTTGGTCGCGAAGACATTGGCAACATTGCGATGCACGAACACCGTCCCCATCGGCAGACCGACCAGCTGATCGGGGCCGACGCGCGAATCGGAGCAGCCGATCCACAGGATCTCCGGCTTCTGCGCACGGGCAATCGCCTCCAGATAGCCCGGGTTCTCCCGTCTGATCTGTTCTGACCAGTTGCGATTGTTTTCCAGCATCTGTTCAATCATCGACATCCGGGTAAGCTAGCCGGGAGATACAATCAGGCAAGCAGCGTTTGATCGCTCCCGGTCTGCGCGACAGCGCAAATGACCTGTTCAGGCCCGGCGCGGAGCAGCGCGCGGTCCGGCAGGCGCGCAACGGGCGCATGCGGACAAAGGCTCTGGCAATCCAGCACTTCCACCCGGACACCCCGTTCCCGCAGTTCAGCCGCCAGCGCCCGGCCGCCGCAATCGCCGCAGCGCGGGCCGTGGCAGACGCCGACGGTCGCCCTGCGACTCACGCCGACTTGGCGGCCGCCCGCTCACGCCGACCCGGACGCCGACCGCGACCGCTGCGCGGCCTGCGCGGCGAATGCGGATTGTGGCGACGCTGCTCCGGACGGTTGCGCTGCTCGACCGGATCCCGGTCCTCCGGACCCGGCTCGAAGCCGGCGACAACGCGCTGCGGAATCGATTTCTTCATCAATCGCTCGATGCCGCGCAGCAACTTATCCTCTTCCGAACAGACCAGCGACAGCGCCTCGCCGGTGCGCCCGGCCCGGCCGGTGCGCCCGATGCGGTGCACATAGTCCTCGGCCACATTCGGCAGCTCGTAGTTGACGACATGCGGCAACTGATCGATATCGAGACCGCGTGCGGCAATATCGGTCGCTACCAGCACGCGGATGCTGCCGTCCTTGAAATCGGCCAGCGCCCGCGTACGCGCCGTCTGGCTCTTGTTGCCGTGGATCGCCGCGGCATGAATGCCGTCGCTCTCCAGCTGTTTGGTCAGCCGGTTGGCGCCGTGCTTGGTCTTGGTAAATACCAGCACCTGCCGCCAGTCGCCCTCACTGATCAGATGCGACAGCAGCGCCCGTTTCTTCGATTTGGAGACCGGATGCACGACCTGCGTGACCTGATGCGACGCCTCGTTACGCGCCACCTCAACATAGACCGGCGAGCACAGAAAGCCATTGGCCAGCTGCTTGATCTCGTTCGAGAATGTCGCCGAAAAGAGCAGATTCTGGCGCCGCGACGGCAGCAGCTTCAGCACCCGGCGGATATCATGGATGAAGCCCATATCGAGCATACGATCGGCCTCGTCGAGTACAAAGAACTCGACAGTCGACAGATCGAGCTTGCCCTGATTGCAGAGGTCGAGCAACCGGCCGGGCGTGGCAACCAGGATATCGACGCCGCGACGCAGCTTCTCGATCTGCGGATTGATGCCGACGCCGCCGAATACGACAGCCGAGCGCAGTGGCAGATGCCTGCCGTAGGTGGCGATGCTCTCGCCGACCTGGGCAGCCAGCTCGCGCGTCGGCGTCAGCACCAGCGCGCGCACCGGGCGTCGCCGCTGCCGCTCGACATGGCTCTGCTGCATCAGCTGCAGCATCGGCAGCGTGAAGCCGGCTGTTTTGCCGGTGCCGGTCTGTGCACCGGCCAGAATATCATGACCCTCCAGCACGACCGGAATGGATTGTTGCTGCACCGGGGTCGGGGTCGTATAGCCCTGATCGCTAACGGCGCGCAGCAGTTCGGCCGACAGGCCGAGTTGATTGAATGACATAAGAATGTTTTTCCAGTTGCTGCCGGACATGATCTGTTTCCAGACTCACTGCGATGTCGGCCGCTGATTATATTTTCCGAATCGCCGGGCATCAGTGACTGGCCGGGCAGACGAAGGCGAAGATGGTTCCCCTTCAGGAGCTACGCATCCTGCGCGTTTGCCGCCAAAACGCAAGCGCCGGCACGCAACGGCTGGAACCGGACCGGCAGGGCGGGTAGCGTCGCGCCGATGCAATCTGTCGCCGACTCCTATCCCCTGTTTCGCCTGATTAATGATGCCCGCTCGCCTGTCGCCGATCTCTTTTTCGGCACCGTCAGCGGCCTTGGCGACGGCCTCGTGATTGCGCTGCTCTGCGCGCTGCTGATGCTGTTCCGGCTGCGACTGGGGCTGGCCGCCCTGATCGCTTATCTGCTCTCCGGGCTGATTGCGCAGCTGCTCAAGCGGCTGTTCGACATGCCGCGGCCGCCGGCCGTGCTCGAGCATGTCCACCTGCTCGGCCACAAGCTAACCGCGCACAGCTTTCCGTCCGGTCACGCCACCTCCGACGGCGTCATGCTGCTGCTCGCGCTTCTGATCTGGTCGCACCGCGACTGGCGCAGCTGGAGCGTTGCGTTGCTATTCGCATTGGCCGCAGTCGGCCGCATCTACGGCGGCGTCCATTTCCCGATCGATGTCGCGGGCGGCCTGCTTATCGGCATCGCAACCATGTGGGCCTGTCACCGCTGGTCGGCCAGCTGGCCGGTCGATCGCTGGCTGGCGTCGCCATGGAGCTGGAAGGTTCCGGGCTTCATTGTCGCCGTCGAAGCGGCCGTGCTCGGACTGGGCTACCATATCCAGCCATCGACAGCCGGCGCGCTGACGCTCATCATGCCGGTAGCAGCGCTGCTGATCCTGATGCAGGCCTGGAAGCAGCGGCTGGCCGAAGGGGAGCAGCGAGAGGAGAGCGAATAGATGACCGATCGAGCCGAAACGCAGGTACATTTCGAGCTGCTGGAGACGCCCGACCGCGTCGAGGGCATCGCGCGCTTGCTGCTCCGGCGCGGCCGGCTGACGCCGCATGCGCTGGTACTCTGCCCGGATGCCGGTTTCGCCGCCCAGCTCGATGAGCGTTTGTGGACGATTCACCCCGAATCGTTTCTGGCCCACGGCATCGCCGTGGCCGATGCGGAGCGTAACCGCGACCACCCGATCCTGCTATCGACAGTGATCCTGCGCGACAACGAGCCGGCCGTCCTGATCAACGGCGGACTGGAGGTCCCGCCCGATGTCTCCGGCTTCGCCCATATCGTCGATTTTGTCGACGGCTGGGACGAACAGCTGAAACAAGCCGCGCGTGAGCGCTTCCGCACCTACCGGCAGCTGGGCATGGAGCCGACCTATCTGGGCAAGCCCTCAGGAGCAAAACCGTCGTGAGCGACGAGCGTCGCGCCTTTGTGCGCCATCCGGCCAGCGCGCCGATTCAGGTTTTCCCGCAGCAGCAACGACTTGAACAGTCGGCGATAAATGATATCAGCAATGGCGGCCTGGCGTTTCGCAGCAATGTCTGCCTCGACGAGGGCGAGACGCTGAAAATCCGTATCCCGCACGTCGATCCGCCGTTCGAGGCTGTCTGTGTTGTACGCTGGCGACGCCAGCTGGAGGGCGATCACCGCTTCGAGATTGGCGTCATGTTTCTCGACGAACAAGCCCGCTTTCGCGCCCGCATGGTCGAGCAGATCTGCCATATCCTGCAGTTCCAGCAGCAGCAGGCCGAGATCGGCCGCATCATGGATTTTGAAACCGCCGCCCGCCTCTGGATCTCCGAGCATGCGGCCGGCTTCGGTGGCTGCTGATGATGACAGCGCATTTTTCGGCCGGGAGCTTCGCCTTTCTCGAAGAGCTGGCAGCAAACAACAATCGCGACTGGTTTGCCGAGCACAAACAGGAGTACGAGGCGCTGGTGCGCACGCCGGCGCTGGCCTTCATCGACGCCGTCGGCGAGCGGCTGCCTGCCATTGCGCCTCGCTTTGTCGCAGACAGCCGTAAAAGCAGCGGCTCGCTGATGCGCATCCACCGCGATACCCGTTTCAGCCGCGACAAGACCCCGTACAAGACCAATATCGGCATCCAGTTCCGCCACGAGAGCGGCCGCGATGTACATACGCCGGGCTACTATGTGCATATCAGCGCGGCCGAATGCTTTATTGGCGTCGGTATCTGGCGGCCGCCGTCCGATGCACTGGCGCGCATCCGCAGCGCCATCGACGAGCAGCCGCAGGCCTGGCTGGCCGCGCGCGACGATGCCAACTTCAGCCGCTGGTTCCGACTGGCCGGTGAGCAGCTGAAAACCGCGCCGCGCGGTTTCGATCGGGCCCATCCGCTGATCAATGATATCCGCCGCAAGGATTTCATCGCCATTGCCGATATTCCGCCGGTGCTGGTCGAACAGACCGATTTCAGCGATATCGCGTGCGACTACTTCGCCACCGGCGTGCCGCTGATGCGCTTCCTCTGCAGCGCGCTGCGGCTGCCGTGCTGAGAGCGCCGCGCCATCCGACCGTTGCACTCGCACATCACATCGGAAAGAATCCTGCCATCATGATGAATCGAATCCGCGCCTGTTCACCCCTGACACAGGGAATCAACCCGACATGAGTTCGACGACCCTGTTTTTCGCCTCCGGCCTGCTGACGCTGGTCTGCGCCGTCATTATATGGCGCAATGCCCTACGCCATCAGTCGGATCAGAATCCGACCAACAGCATCGCCGGCATGATGGCCGTCGCGCTGGTGCTGAACGTCTGGGCGATCCACCTGCTCAACTCGATGACCGCCAACGGCATCAACTTCACGCTGGCCACCGGAGCCGCGGTGATGACGCTGCTGGTGCAGCTGATCTACAGCATCGGCATCCTGCGCCACGGCATTCAGGGACTGGGGCTGTTCCTGCTGCCAATTATCGCCGTGCCGCTGTTCCTGATCCCGCTGCTGCCGGAGGCGCATACGCCGAACTGGGTACACACCTCATCAATTATGGAGACCAGCCACCTGCTGATCTCGATGCTCGCCTATGCGATCCTGACGCTGGCCGCAATCCATGCAACGATGCAGATCATGCTCGACCGGGCGCTGAAGAAGAAGCGACTGTCGATGCTGGTGCAGTCGCTGCCGGCGCTGGTCGACATCGAACGCCATATGTTCGCCCAAGTGAAACTGGCAACGATCCTGATCGGCGTCAGCATCCTGACCGGACTGGTCTGGCAGTGGGTCGAGCATCACCACTTCGCACTGCTCAACCACAAGGTGCTGCTGGCGCTGTTCTCGTTCGGCGTGCTCGTGCTGCTGCAAGTCAAACGCGGCCGCGCCGGCTGGCCGACCCGCATCGCCAGCCGCACGGTGCTGGCCGCCTATGGCCTGCTGGTGCTGGCCTATTTCGGGGTCAAGTTCATCCACTCCCTGCTCAATTGATCGCGATCTCTCCGAACCTCGCCGATGGGCTTTGAAGGCTTTCCATTTCCGCTTGCCGTAGGCACGCTGTTCCTGCTGCTGCTGCTGTCGGCCTTCTTCTCCGGCTCGGAAACAGCCCTGACCCGGGCTCGTCGGGCGGGCTTGCGCGTGCGCAGCGAACAGGGCGACAAGGGTTCAAAGACCGCTGAGGCGATGCTCGAGAAGCCGGAACGGATGCTCTCGACAATCCTGCTCGGCAACAACTTCGTCAATATCTTCGCATCAGCGCTGGCCACCGGCCTGTTCGTCGCCCACTTCGGCAAGGTCGGCATCCTCTATGCCACAATCGCGATGACCGTCGTCGTGCTGGTTTTTGCCGAGATCCTGCCCAAAACCATCGCCGTCGCACATGCCGAGGGGATCGCCTGCCGCGTCGCCCCGCCGCTGCATGCGATCCAGACGCTGCTTTCGCCGCTGGTGACGCTGCTGATGTGGGTGATCGAGCTGCTCAAGAAGCTGCTGCGCGTGCCGGAGCAGAGCGAAACGCCGCTGACCCACAAGGAGCTGGCCAGCATGATCGATATCAGCGCCGAATCGGGCGTACTTGATCAGGCCCGCGAACAGATGCTGAACAACAGCCTGACGCTGCACGAGGTCGCCGTCAAAGCGCTGATGACGCCGCGCAAGCAGGTGCGCTTCCTCGACGGCTCGCTCAGCGTCGCCGAGTGTCTAAAGCTGGCCTCGCGCGAACCGCACTCCCGCCATCCTATCTATCTCGGCGAAACCGACAACCTGATCGGCATTGTCCACCTGCGCGATCTGCTCAAGCTGGAGAACCCGGATATCCCGCTCAGCGAAGCGATGACCTGGAAGAGTCCGCCCTATATCCCGACAACCAAAAACGCGCTCGCCCAGCTGTTCGATTTCCAGAGCAACCACCAGCATATGGCCATCGTCGTCGATGAGTTCGGCGATATCGAAGGACTGATCACGCTGGAGGATATTATCGAGGAGATTGTCGGCGAAATCCGCGATGAATCCGATATCGCGCCGGATCTGGAGATGTGGCCGCAGCCGGACGGCTCGCTGGTCACCGCCGCGACAGTCGGCCTGCACGACATCAATCAGGAGATGGACGCCGATCTGCCCGAAGAGATCGCCACGACGATCGGCGGCCTGATCGTGCATATCCTCGGCGATATCCCGGAAGGGCGGCTCTGCCTGCGTATCAGCGATATCAATGTCGAGGTTCTGAGCGTGCGCGGCGGCTGGATCCAGCGCGTGCGCCTAACCCGGCTGGAGGAGCAGAGCGCGCGCGACTAGCCCGCGCTCAACTGATCACACTGCTCACCGCAGAGGGCGCAGAGTAACACAGAGGAAAAGCAACGTTCCGCAGTGAAGAAATAGCGACCGCCCGGCGCCGCGCAGCAGCATCCCCACTATGAGCGAATCGCGGACGACATGGGGGACATGCAAACCGGCCGGAGCGCAGGCCTTGATCAGCCCCGCTCCGCCTCCGGCAGACTGGCCTGTCCGGCCCGGAAATCGGGATATTGCAGCTCGGGCAACAGCTCCTGATGCAGCAAGCGGTTCGAAACCCGCTTGTTGTCGCGGAAAAATGACAGCGCTGCCGGCGACAGCTGCGCCTCGCCCTGCTCAGGACTCAGCAACTCCGGCTGCGGCGCGCCGATCAGCCGCGCCAGCTCGCTGACATAATCGGCATGCGGCAACGGCAGATCATCGGCCAGGTTGACGATCCGACCCGGCCTCCGCTTCGCCATCGCGGCCAGCAGCGCTGCGACAATATCATCGACATGAATGCGGCTGGAGTAGTGCGGCGGCTGCCACGCGACGGCCCTGTAACCACCGGCCCGCAACCGCTCCAGAATATTGCGCCCCGGCCCGTAGATGCCGGCCAGCCGGAACACCTCGGCCGGCAGCCCCGACTCCAACCACGCCGATTCCGCCTTCAACCGCTCCAGCCCGCGCGCGCTGGCAGGATTGCACGCATGCGTTTCATCGATCCACGCACCGCCGGCATCGCCGTAAACGCCGGTCGTCGAGAGATAGGCGGCCCAGCGCAGCCCGGTCAACCGCGGCGCCAGCAGCGGCAGCCATTGCGACTGCGACGCATGCATCCCGTGCCCGTCACGACTCAGCGGGATCGAATCGACAAGCGCATCGACCGATTCCGGCAATCCGGCCGGCAAATCCGCAGGCGAATCCGTGACCACCGCTTCGATGCCCGCCTGCTCCAGCGCAGCCGCCCGCTCGCGACTGCGCGTAGTGCCGACCACGCGCACTCCGCGCGCCAGACAGGCTTTCGCCAGCCGTTCGCCGACATAGCCGCAACCGAGGATCAACAGCTTCCGGATCAAGACATGCCCCGCGAAACGTTGAATCCCCGGTTCTGCAAGAATGCATCCAAATAACTCAAACAGATTCCCTCCGTGCGCCCCCCATAATGATGATAACGCATCACTTCACGCACCCGCCCCAACAAACGGGGGGCTTGCGGGTGAAACCTTCGTTACTGCGCTTCTTTTTGGATAAGCAACCATCGTCAAATATTCCTCCTTACAAATTGTACTGTACAATAAAAAAGAATAATGTCCCGCCTATGCAAAAAATATGAGAAAACACATCTCTATTGGGATTGTTAAATTTGCGTAAATTTCCATGAATACAGAACAAGCATTCGAAATTGCTCAAGCGATTCTCCTATCCATAGGTGGAGCAAGTATTATTATACTTGGAATGGCAAATTGGCTTGGCAAGATTTGGGCTAACCG
>CAYSMR010000021.1:0-14513 GCA_964432195.1 uncultured Zetaproteobacteria bacterium
GCCCAAAAGGATGGCCATTATGCCGCAAACAATGCCTCTGTTTCAAGCAGAAAACTAGAAAACCGGGCCGAATCGGCCTATTTGCCGATACAAAATTCAGAAAAGACACGATCCAGAATATATTCGATATCACCGATCCCGAGAATGCCACCCAACTGCCCCCATGCATATCGCCACTGCATTGCAGCCAGATCGAGCTGTGCCTCGCCATCCAACATATCCAGACCCGCCTGCAGATGATTCAGCGCATCAAGCAGAATCAGTCGGTGCCGCTCACGGGTCACCATCAGACTCTCATCGGCCAGGCTCATATCCCCCAGCTGCTCGGCCAGTGAATCGATCAACTGATCCAGCCCCTGCCGTTGCTTGATACTCAGCGGCAAAAATTCGTCCGGCCATGTCGCACCGTCGACCAGATCGGTTTTGTTCATCAAGCAGAGCGTGGCCGCTTCACTGCATTGCCAGGTATCCGGTCGTGTCGCATCCGCAACAAACAGTACCGCGTCGGCCTCTGCCGCTGCCGCTTCGGCCCTGCGCACTCCCTCCCGCTCGATCAGATCGTCGCTGACGCGCAGGCCGGCCGTATCGACCAGTCGCACAGGGATGCCGTGCACCTCAAAATCCACCTCCAGCAGATCCCGTGTTGTACCGGGAATATCGCTGACAATTGCACGATCGCGCCCTGCCAGCATATTCAACAGACTGGATTTACCGACATTCGGCGCGCCGACAATCGCAACGCTCGCCCCCTCAAACAGTCGTTCACCCAGCGGTGCCGTCGCCAGCAATGACTCAATCGGCGCAATCACCCGCTGCTGCAGTCGCTCTCCCAGTTGCTCGAAAAACAGCGCAGGGATCTCCTCTTCGGGAAAATCGAGGCTGGCCTCTACATGTGCAACCAAATCGGTCAGATGCTGCATCAGCTGCTCGATATGGCGGCCAAACGCCCCCTGCAACTGACGCAGGGCCTGCTTGCCGGCCCGCAGCGTCGCAGCATCAATACAGGCTGCAACAGCCTCTGCCTGAGAGAGTTCGATTTTTCTGTTTTCAACAGCGCGCCTGGTAAACTCGCCCGGTTCTGCCGGACGACAACCCAGCTCGTAGAGGCGCTTCAGAAGCGCGCGCAGCAGCACCGGACTGCCATGCCCCTGCAATTCGACCACATCTTCGCCTGTATAGGAGTGTGGCCCCGGAAAATAGAGCGCCAGCCCCTGATCGAGAAGATCGCCGGCCGTATCCCGCCATGCCAGTAGCGTAGCCAGACGTGGCGTGATCTGCTCGCACCCGGTCAGCTGTTTCAGAACAGCCAGCGCCTGTGCTCCGGAGATACGTACAACGCCGACGCCGCCGCGCCCCGGGGGCGTAGCGATCGCGGCGATTGTGGTTGTACTGTCCGTGCTGTTAATCGACGTTCAGCCGTTTCATCACCAGTCGCTGCTGGAGAATGGACAGGACGTTATTGACGACCCAGTAGAGCACCAGACCGGCCGGGAAAAACAGGAACAGCACGGTAAAGATCGCCGGCAGTAACTGCATGATCTTGGCCTGCATCGGATCCGGCGGCTGCGGATTGAGCTTCTGCTGGATGTACATCGAAGCGCCCATAATCACCGGCAGCACAAAATAGGGGTCCTGTACCGACATATCCTGAATCCAGCCGATAAACGGCGCCTGACGCATCTCAATCGACATCAGCAGCACCTTATAGAGCGCGAAAAACACCGGAATCTGGATCAGAATCGGCAGACAGCCGCCCATCGGGTTCACCTTGTGCTTCTTGTAGAGTCCCATCATCTCCTGGCTCATACGCTGACGATCATCGCCATAGAGCTCCTTGATGCGGGCCATTTCCGGCTGCAATTTACGCATGCCGGCCATCGATTCGTAAGACTTCTGCGTCGGGTAGAAAAACAGCAGCTTGATGCAGAGCACCAGAATAATAATACACCAGCCGTAGTTACCGAGATAGCCGTATAGCCAGCCCAGGAAGGTATGCATCGGCTTGGCGATCGGAGAGAACCATCCGAAATCGACAGAACGCTCCAGCTCGGCGCCAGCAGCCTCCAGCACCGGAATCGATTTCGGCCCGATGAACAACTGAGTGTGAAACACGGCGTTGCCTCCCTCCAGCTGCCCGTCATCAATCAGACCAGCCTGATAGGAGCGACCATCGCTCTTAAAATAGTAAGGGTAATTCTGATCCGGATTGGAGATCAGCGCGGCAATGAAATAGCGGTTCATAATCGCGGTCCAGCCGCCGATCGAGGCCATGCGCTCAGCGCCCTTTTCCGCCAGATCATCATAATCGGGCTCAACCAGCTTGCCGTTGAGCAATGCAGTCGGACCCATATGCTCGTAGAATGTATTCAGTGACTTGTCCGGATTGCGCTCGACAACCTGACGATACATTTTCAGGCCGGCTCCGTTACTGACCGTATCGGTAATCTCTATCTTGTAACTTCCCGCCGACAGATGAAAAGTGCGCTGCCATACCCGACCGCCGTCCAGCACGCTCTGCAGTACCAGCGAGGAGGCATCCTTGCGCACCAGCTTGAACGGCGCCGTGCGGCTGGCACCGATGACGCCGGAATTGGCATATACCGAGTGCCCCTTCTCATTTATAAACAGCACATCGACATTCGGCGAGCCCGGCTCCAGCGACTCCCTGTACTTCAGCAATGTGCCGCGGGTGATCCAGCCCTTGTCATTGACAGTCAGATGAATCAGATCATTGCTCAGTTCGAAACTCTCACCGCCAGCTGCAATCGAGCCGGAAAATGTGGCAAGGTGATCGGCTGCAGCTGCAGCCGGACGGGTTTCCGGCATCGAGGGTGGTTGGAGACCCTGTTGATCCTGAGCGGCCTGGCCGGTGGCAGCCTGACCGGTAGCATTCAGGCTATCCGAAACCGCCTTCTGCCCCTGAACCGGCTGCTCCGGCTCCTGCTGCGGAAACAGCTCCTGCCACCCCAGCAACACAATCATCGACAATGCAAACGCCAGCAGCATATTGCGCTGTTCCATATCACTTCTCCCTGAAATCGTTAGAAAACAACCTGAGTATTCAATTTTAAAATATTTTCAATATCGCCACATATCATGGAACCGGGTCATAACCGCCCTTTGAAAACGGGTGGCAACGTAACAGACGTTTCCCGCCAAGCCAAACACCGCGTAATACGCCATGCCGCTGGATCGCCTCAATCATGTATTGAGAACAGCTGGGCATATGCGCACAATGATTCGGCGCGACAGGGGAAATCAATAGTTGATAGAAACGAACCAGCGATGCAAACAACGTTCTCATGCGTTGCCCGCCGTCACTTTGCGCCGGATCAACGCCAGCGCCTGCTCCAGATCGGCCGCAGCCGATTGCATCCGGGCACTCCCCGTTGCCGGGATCACCAGCATATCGATACCCAGATCATGACAGCCGCCGGTACGGAACGCATCACGCAGCTGGCGCTTCAAGCGGTTTCTCTGGATAGCATTGCCGTATTTTCTGGATACAGCCATACCCAGCCGGCTGTGATCCAGATGGTTGATTCGATAGGTGATACGAAGATTCCCCACTCTGATCCGCTTGCCGGTCCGTATCGATGCAAAATCAGCCTTGGACCGCAATCGATACGATTTGGGAAAACGCAGCTGAGAAGGAATCAGGTAGACAGCCGCTTGCGACCCTTGGCGCGACGGCGGTTGATCAGCGCGCGGCCTGAACGGGTTGCCATGCGTGCGCGGAAACCATGACGGCGTGCGCGGCGGATT
Source organism: uncultured Zetaproteobacteria bacterium (assembly GCA_964432195.1). Lineage (GTDB taxonomy): Bacteria > Pseudomonadota > Zetaproteobacteria > Mariprofundales > Mariprofundaceae > Mariprofundus. The sequence goes on from CAYSMR010000021.1 coordinate 3,766, forward strand.
CGGCTTGGCTTGTAGGTAAAGCTCATGGTTTTTCTCCTGTTCCCGAGGTAGCTAAAAAGGGTCGCGCATAATAGTGTGCATGGCCACACTGTCAACAATCCATGCGGCATATTTCACCGCACTGGATGATCATTCGGATGCATGTACTATTCAGCCAATGGTAACTATAGAAGATACATCCCTCTGGCAACGCATTACCGATCAGCTCAGGACAGAGCTGCCAACCTCCCGTTTTGACGCGTGGATCGGCTCGCTGTCGGCCCACTGCGATGATCGGCAGCTGGTGATCAAAGTGCCGAGCCGCTTTTTTCTCGACGGCCTGAAGTCCGCCTATGGCGACCGGATCGCCGCGCTGGCCGATGAAATCGGCACAGGCATCGAAGTGAACTATGCCGTGGATCCGTCGCTAACCGTTGCTGCTGCGATCGATGCAGCCGAAGCGGAGAGCGAACCCGATCCTGCAGCGAATCTGGTCGACGGCTATATCGACCCGCGTTTCACATTCGATAATTTTGTCGTCGGTTCCGGCAACGAATTCTGCCACGCGGCCAGCCGTGCCGTCGCCGACAAGCCGGGCGAGATTTACAATCCGCTCTACCTCTACGGCGGCGTCGGTCTCGGCAAAACCCACCTGATCAATGCCGTCGCCAATGCGCTGATCAGCCGCAATCACTGCCGTATCGCTTACCGCACCGGCGAGCGCTTTACCAATGAGCTTATTCAGGCCATCCGCAACGGCTCCACCGATCAGTTTCGCAACCAGTATCGCCAGGTTGACGTACTGATTATCGACGATATCCAGTTCATTGCCGGCAAGGATCGCACCCAGGAAGAGTTTTTCCACACTTTCAACGCGCTCTACGAGGTCAAGAAACAGATCATCCTGACCTCCGATCGCAGTCCGCGCGAACTGACCAATCTGATGGAACGACTGCGCTCCCGCTTCAATTGGGGACTGGTCGCTGATATTCAACCGCCTGATCTGGAGACCCGGCTGGCGATTCTCTCCAGCAAGGCAGAGCTGGCCGGCATTGCGCTGGACGAGAATGTCGCCCACCTGCTGGCATCGCGCATCACCAACAATGTGCGCGAGCTTGAAGGCGCCCTGACCCGACTGACCGCCCATGCGACACTGACCGGACGTACGATCAATCTCGATTTCGCCCGTCATGTGCTGCGCGATCTGCTGCATGAAGAGGTCCGGGCGATCTCGATCGACGATATCCAGAAAAAAGTCGCCTCCTACTTCAACATCAATGTCCGCGAGATGACCTCCAGCAAGCGCAGCAAGAATGTTGCCTACCCGCGTCAGGTCGCGATGTACGCCAGCAAGGAACTGACCACCCAGTCACTACCGGAGATTGGCAGTCAGTTCGGTGGCCGCGATCACACGACGGTGCTGCATGCTGTACGCAAAATTAAAAAAATGCGCGAGGAGTCAGAGGATTTCGATGAAGAGATGAGCAGGATTATCGCCCTGCTGAAGCAGTAATCAGCAGGCTTATATCGTGTGCGCATTACCCCTGACAGGCTGTGGATGGATTGAGCATAACTGGCGTCAATACCCTGTCCATCACTGCCGACTGCGATTTATGCACAAACGACGCACAAGCTGTCGCGATCGCTATGCACAGTTTCCAGGTGCACAAATATGTGAGCATGACAGGGGTAAGGCCGGTTATACACACTATCCACAGCCCCTATGATGATGACGATATTTTTTAAATTTAGAGAAAAGAGGAAGTAAGCCATGAAGATCACACTGTCCCGAGCATCATTGTTGCAAGCCATACAACGCTGCCAGAGCATTGTTGAAAAGCGGCATACGATTCCGATTCTGGCCAATGTGCTGTTGCAGGCCAGCGACAATATTCTGCTGGTCACCGCAACCGATCTGGAGGTTGGTCTGCGCAGCCGTGCTGATGCGCTGGTCGAGGAACCGGGTTCGATTACCGTTTCGGCAGCCAAACTGTTCAGCATTATCAAGGAGTTGGACCCCGACCAGGACGTAACGATGAAGACCGGCGACGGTTTTGTTGCCATTCGCAGCGGCCGATCCCGTTTTCGGGTCGCGACACTGGCTGCCGACGAGTATCCCGGCCTGAGCGAGGAGGCGAGCGAAAGCTCGATTAGCGTATCCGGATCGACGCTGGCCGATATGATTGCCGCAACCAGTTTTGCGATGTCGACCGATGAGACGCGCAAATACCTGACCGGCACACTGTTTGAAGTCGATGACGAACAGATACTGCGTCTGGTCACAACCGACGGTCACCGTCTGGCCCTGTCTGAGGTGCGTCTGCAGCAGGCGACGCCGGCCAGAAAGTGCATTGTGCCACGCAAGGCGGTGATGGAGATTCGCAAACTCAGTGAAGAGTGTCCGGAACAGATCGAGCTGTTTCTCGGAGAGCGCCAGATCCGCATCACCTCCGGCGGCAATATCCTGACCTCCAAGCTGATCGATGCCCGTTTCCCGGTCTATCAGGATGTGATCCCGACGACCCATACTGCCCGTGCCATTGTTGCGCGCAGTGAACTCGATCAGGTGTTGCGCCGGAGTATGATTGTTGCCAATGAGTTCACCCATGACGTGCGTTTGCTCTTTTCCGAACGGGGACTAGATGTATCGGCCCACAATACCGAGCAGGAGGAGGCCGAAGAGCATATCGCGGCCGATTATGACGGCGCTGAAACTGCGATTGGCTTCAACGGCCGTTACCTGCGCGATACGCTCGGCGCGATTCGTTCGGCCGCTGTGCGCATCGAGCTGAAGGATGAACTGTCGCCGGTGCTGATCAGCGGCGAGGATGATGCGCAGTCCCGGCATGTGATTATGCCGATGAGGATTTGAACGGATTGCGCTGCCGATGACTGCTGCGGAGAGCGACTTTCAGCTGTCGACACCGTTGACAGTGCAGCAGGTGCGGGTGCGTCATCTGCGCTGCCATGCCGAATTGAACTGGCAAACTGTCGACGGGCTGAACCTGATTACCGGCGCCAATGGCTGCGGCAAGACCACGCTGCTGGAAGCGGTCTATCTGATGGCACACGGACGTTCGTTCCGTCAGTCGCGCAGTCCGTTTCTGGTTCGCCATGGCCAGGCCAGCTTCATGATCCAGGGCGAATGGCGGCGTTACGGTCCGATGCATCTGAGCGTGGCCGGCCGGCAGGGCAAAACATCAGTGCGATTACAGGGACGCGATATCCAGCGCCGCAAGGATGTCAGCGAGAGTTTTCCGGTGCTCGTCGAGGCACCGCAGGGGCGCAGGGTTGTCGATGGCGCGCCGGGCGAGCGTCGGCGCTGGCTCGATGCGCTGATGATGACCTGTTTCCAGCATACCCGGCTCCATTATGAGCGCTATCTGCGCGCGGTGATGCAGCGCGGCCGGCTGTTGCGGCGGCATGTGCTCTCCGATGAGCTCGATGCCTGGGAGCGGCAGATCGTCCAGCACGGCGTGCAGATTGTCAGTGTGCGCCGGCATCTGCTGGGCGAGATCAATGCGCTGCTGCTGGCCGAGCAGGATCTGACCGAGGATGCGATCACGCTGTCGGTCGGCGGCGGCGATTACAGCGAGAGCGCATGGCTGGACCGGCTGCAGGGCAAACGCAGCGATGACGCCCGCGTCGGCAGTCTGCGTTTCGGACCGCATGTGGATGGCATCCGGATCGATTTCCAGCAGCGCGAGATTCGTAACGCCGGTTCCCGTGGACAGCAAAAGCTGGCTGCGATAGCGTTGAAGATGGCAGAATGCGCCCTATGGAGCAGGTATCGACGCCTGATTCCGGTGATTCTGCTGGATGATTGTCTGGAAGCGCTGGACCGGCGGAGACAGCTGCGGCTGTTTGAGCGTCTGCAGCGCAGCCCGGCCCAGATTTTGATGACAGCCCCTGATGGCGTGGAGATCGCTCCCCAGCTGGATATCCACATTCAGATGTTAACAGAGCACGGGCTGGCTCAGCCGCTGGCGGCCGTACCCCGGACGACAAGCAATGAAACAACGATGGAGGAAGCAGCATGAGCGCTTCTGAGCAAGCACAAGATTATTCGGCCGACAGTATCAAGGTATTGCGCGGGCTTGATGCCGTGCGCAAACGCCCTGGCATGTATATCGGCGATACCGACGACGGTACCGGGCTGCATCATATGGTGTTCGAGGTCGTCGATAATGCGATCGACGAGGCGCTGGCCGGTCACTGCGACAAGATCGAGGTGATTATTCACTCCGACGATTCGGTGACCGTGCGCGATAATGGACGCGGCATTCCGGTCGGCATGCACTCCGAGGAGCAGGTATCGGCGGCCGAGGTGATCATGACCGTGCTGCATGCCGGCGGTAAATTCGATGACAACTCGTACAAGGTCTCCGGCGGCCTGCACGGCGTGGGCGTGTCGGTTGTGAATGCGCTGTCGGAGACGCTGGAGCTGGTGATTCGCCGCGAAGGCAAGGTGCATTATCAGAAGTATGCGATGGGCGAGCCGCTGGCGCCGCTGAAGGTGATTGGCGAGGCCAAGGGCACCGGTACCGAGATCCGTTTCCTGCCCAGCCTCGATATCTTCTCGCATCGCAATATGTCGTTCGATATTCTGGCTTCGCGGCTGCGCGAGCTGTCATTTCTGAATTCCGGTGTGCATATCGCAGTGCTGGACGAGCGCAGCAACAACAAGGTGGTTTTCGAATATGAGGGCGGCATTTCTGCCTTTGTGCAGCATCTGAACCGGACCCGTACGCCGCTGCATCCGCAGTGCGTGGCGATGAGCGGCGAGCGCGACGGCGTCACTGTTGAACTGTCGATGCAGTGGACCGACTCCTATCAGGAGCATATTTTCTGCTTCACCAACAATATCCCGCAGAAGGATGGCGGCACGCATCTGGCCGGTTTGCGCGGCGCGCTGACCCGGACGATTAATAACTATGCCAATGCCAACGGCCTGACCAAAAAGCTGAAGGTCAGCCTGACCGGCGAGGATTGCCGCGAAGGGTTGACGGCGGTGTTGTCGGTGAAGGTGCCCGATCCGAAATTCTCGTCGCAGACCAAGGAGAAGCTGGTCTCCTCCGAGGTGCGTCCGATTGTCGAGAGCATTGTCAACGAGAAGCTGGCCGAATGGTTCGAGGAGAATCCGAAAGAGGCCCGGCGGATTGTCAGCAAGGTGGCCGAGGCGGCCACGGCGCGGGATGCGGCGCGCAAGGCCCGCGATCTGACCCGCCGCAAGGGGGCGCTCGATATCTCATCGCTGCCAGGCAAGCTGGCCGACTGTCAGGAGAAGGATCCGGCGCTCTCCGAACTCTATTTGGTGGAGGGCGATTCGGCCGGCGGCTCGGCCAAGCAGGGGCGCGATCGTAAGGCGCAGGCGATTCTGCCGCTGAAGGGTAAAATCCTGAATGTCGAGAAAGCGCGATTTGACAAGATGCTCTCCTCCCAGGAGATCGGTACGATGATTACCGCGCTCGGCACCGGTATCGGCAAGGAAGATTTCGACATCTCCAAGCTGCGCTATCACAAGATTGTGATCATGACCGATGCCGACGTCGACGGCTCTCATATCCTGACGCTGCTGCTGACCTTCTTCTATCGTCAGATGCCGGAGGTGATCGAGCGCGGTCACCTCTATATCGCGCAGCCGCCGCTCTACCGCGTTGCGCGCGGGAAAAAGGCGCGCTATATCGCCAATGACGAAGAGCTGTTCGAGTTCCTGCTCGAGCATGGTAGTGATGGCAAGGAGTATTTCAGCAGCAAGGATGCCAGAGGCATCAGCGGCGAGCGCCTGCAGACGGCGATTCGCAGCATCCACCGCCTGCAACGACTGCAGGCGCGGCTGGCGCAGCGGATTGATGCGATCGTGCTCAAGTTCCTGATCGAGAGCGGCAAGATGACGATCAAGATGATGCGTCACCGCGATCTGCTCGAGGAGCGTATGGATGCGCTGGACTGGGCCTTCAAACAGGCCAGTCGCGTCGATGAGACGCTGACCTGGAAGATCATGGAAGATGAGGAGGACGGCAGCTTCTGGGTGCAGTTCCAGCGCCGTGATCACGGGCGGGTGATGATTTCGAAGCTGGACAAGGATCTGATCGGTACGGGTGAGTTCGCCGAGGCGCAGAAGCTGTGCGCGGCGATGCAGAATCTGGTCGATGAGGGTGCGCGGCTGGTATTCGGGGATCATGTCGTGCCGATCAGCCACTTCGATGAGCTGGCGGCTCAGATCGAGGCATCGGGGCGCAAGGGGCTGAGTATCCAGCGCTATAAAGGTCTGGGCGAGATGGATCCGGAACAGCTCTGGGAAACGACGATGGACCCGAAAGCGCGAACATTCCTGCGTGTGACGCTGGAGGATGTCGTGAATGCCGACGAGACATTCTCGACACTGATGGGCGATGCAGTGGAGCCGCGCCGCCGTTTTATTCAGGATAATGCGCTGAAGGTGCGCAATCTCGACGTTTAGTTGTCGGGCATATACAACAGAGGAGGCAGCGTTATGCAGAGGGTGGGAATACTGATGCGTGCTGTGCTCTTCTCGATGAGAGGCTCTGCAGAGCCGGGAATCCAGGAGTAACAAGTGTCTGAAAAACAATCTCTGAGCTACGCCGATTGCGGCGTCGATATCGATGCCGGTAATGCCTTTGTCGGCCGCATCAAGTCCGCGGTGGGCAGTACGATGCGCCCGGAAGTGCTTTCCGGTCTGGGCGGTTTCGGCGGCCTGTTCAGGGCGGATTTCTCCGATATGGAGGAGCCGGTACTGGTCTCCGGCACTGATGGCGTCGGCACAAAACTGCTGCTGCTGCAGGAGTACGACCGACCGCATGTCGCCGGTATCGATGCGGTGGCTATGTGCGTCAATGATCTGGCCGCGCTGGGTGCTGCGCCGCTCTTCTTCCTCGATTATTTGGCTACCGGAAAGCTTGCCGGTGAAACGCTGGCTGGCGTGGTTGAGGGAATTGCCGATGCCTGCAAGACCTGCGAATGCGCGCTGGTCGGCGGTGAAACCGCCGAGATGCCGGGTATGTATGCGCCGGGCCATTATGATATCGGCGGTTTCTGCGTCGGCGTTGTGGATCGTCCGAAGATGATCGATGGCAGCAAAATTGCCGCCGGCGATGTGATTATCGGTGTAGCCTCCAACGGCCCGCACTCCAACGGTTTTTCGATGATACGCAAGCTGCTCGAGCTGGGGCAGGCCGATCTTCTGAACGACAGATTGTCTGACGGTCGCACGGCGATTGACGGCGTGCTCTCCCCGACCCGGCTCTATGTGCCGGCAGTGAATGCGCTGATGAAGTCCGGCGCCGAGATTCACGGCTTCTCCCATATCACTGGCGGCGGCATGTTCGATAATTTCGAGCGTCTGCTGCGCGATGATCTGGCAGTGACGATCGATGTCAGCGCCTGGCCGATGCAGCCTGTCTTTGAATATCTGCTCGGTTTCGCCGATGTGGAACGCGATGAGCGCTATCGCACCTTTAATATGGGTATCGGTTTTGCAGTGATCCTGCCCGAATCGGCGGTCGCAGCGGTCGAAACAATCCTGAAACAGGCCGGTGAAACGACCTGGCGGATCGGCTCGGTGCATCAACGCGACGGCGAGGCGGTGTCGCTGGTCGGGTAGAGTCTCGAACGGGAGTGTTAGTGCTGTAAATCGCTGCAAATCATAAGGGCAGGCGGGGTGACCCGCCTGCCCTGTTAGTTCCTGACAGTTTCAACCATTACAGAGATTTCAGTTTGGCGATCACTTCATCCTGTTTGGCTGCATCGCAGATCTTCTGCGGCGGCATTTTGGTTTTGGCATGGTCGTTGCCGGTGAACTCCTTGACGGCCTTCTTGGAGTTGCAGATCCACTTGCGCAGATGCGCTTCATCCCAGACCCAGTCGCCATGAGCCAGCGCCTTGGAATATTTCATATCCTTCATCGCGCCGACATGGCGCCCCATTACCCCTTTCAGACCTGGGCCGACCTTCTTCTTCTCGCTAAAGTGGTGGCATGCCTTGCACTTGCCCCAGGCTGAAGCCTTAGCCGTTGCCGGCGTAATCGCCAGAGTGCCTAGCATAAATGCAGCGGCGGCAGTCGTCATAATCATCTGTTTCATATTCTTCCTCCTCCCTGGAATTGAGACTGGTTTGGCATAATAATGAATAAAGGCGACCCGTCGGGCCGCCTTTATCGTTAATCACTACGCCATGGTTGGCGAGATTACTTGACCTGGCCTTCGAACCACTCGCGGACCTGAGCCTTCTTGTGGTCGTTCAGCTTGCGATACTTCTTCAGCTGAGACTTCATGATCTTGGCTTTACCTGCGAATGCCGTGACTTTCGGCTCCAGAGCTGCATCAGAGTTCAGGAACTCGAACACAGCATCAACGGAACCATAGGCTTCGACAATCTTGACCAGAGCCGGACCGACCTTGTCTTTGTGGCCGGAATGGCAGGACTTACAGAATACGCCAGCGGAAGCTGAAGTAGCACCCAGCATAAATGCAGCTGTCGCAGCGATCATCAGTGTTTTTTTCATAATTGATCCTCCTCTCGAATTTGGAGTGGGCTTGCTAGCGCAAAATCACTCATGGTGCAACCATATCAAACAGCTGGGGAGCGACCAGACGCAATGAATGCGCCTGTCAGCGGAAAAACTCCCCGCCGTGTGAATATAGGCAGACAGATACCGATCTATTGTCATACAGACGCAAATCGGCCCGCGCGGACAACAGTGCCGGGCGGGCCGATTTCGCTTTGCACGGAAACGCTGACTATCAGCGTTTCCTAGCCGGCGCGCACTGTCAGCGCGCCGTTTTCGATATCGGCGATCACCTTGCCTTCAGCATGCACATCGCCGCTGATCAGCAGCCGCGCTACTGGCGTCTCCAGATACTCGCGGATGAAGCGCTTCAGGGGTCTGGCGCCATAGACCGGGTCATACCCTTCCTGCGCGAGCCATGCGATGGCCGCATCGCTGATCTCAAGCGTGATCTGCTGTTCGGACAGCCGCTGCTTGAGCTCATTCAGGAACAGCTTCACGACATCGGCAACCACTGTCTGCGTCAACGGCGTGAAGATGACCGTGTCATCGACGCGGTTCAGGAACTCCGGACGGAAGTGCTGTTTCAGCGCCGACATGACCTGTTCGCGGGCACCCGCTGAGATATGTCCCTGGGCATCAATGCCGTCGAGCAGGTACTGCGAGCCGATATTGCTGGTCATGATGACGATCGTATTCTGGAAATTCACTGTTCGGCCGTGGCTGTCGGTCAGACGACCGTCATCAAGCAGCTGCAGCAGCACATTGAATACGTCGGCATGCGCCTTCTCGACCTCGTCGAGCAGCAGCACCGAATAGGGCTTGCGCCGTACCGCCTCGGTCAACTGGCCGCCCTCCTCGTAGCCGATATAGCCCGGCGGGGCGCCAAGCAGGCGCGATACGGCGTGTTTCTCCATATATTCGCTCATATCGATGCGCACCATGTTCTCCTCGCTGTCGAACAGCGTGCGCGCCAGCGTGCGCGCCAGCTCGGTTTTGCCGACGCCGGTCGGCCCGAGGAACAGGAACGAGCCAATCGGACGATGCTGGTCGCGGATGCCGGCGCGAGCGCGCAGCACCGCATCGGCCACGGCCTTGACCGCTTCATCCTGACCGATGATGCGTTCATGCAGCACCGATTCAAGGCGCAGCAGCTTTTCACGCTCGCCCTCCATCAGCCGGGTCACCTGAATACCGGTCCAGCGCGACACGACCTCGGCAATCTCCTCCTCAGTGACCGTTTCACTGATCAATGCCTTGTTATCGGTCGCGGCGGCCTCGGCTTCAGCCAGCTGTTTTTCAAGCTCGGGCAGCTTGCCGTAGCGCAGGCTGGCCACCTTCTCCAGCTGGTAATCTCGCTCGGCCTGCTCGATATCGAGCCGTACCTGTTCGATCTTCTCGCGCAGCTGCTGGATCTGGCCCATCGCGTTCTTTTCACGCTCCCAGCGGGCCCGCATCGCATCGCGCTGCTCCTGCAGATCAGCCAGCTCCTTGCGCAGGATTTTCAGCCGCTTCTTACTGGCCTCGTCCTTCTCCTTCTTCAGCGCGGTCTCCTCGATCTCCAGACGCATCGCCTTGCGCGTGACCGCATCGAGTTCGGCCGGCATCGAATCCATTTCGGTGCGGATCGATGCGCAGGCCTCATCGACCAGGTCGATCGCCTTGTCCGGCAGGAAGCGGTCGGAGATATAGCGGTCCGACATTGTCGCAGCGGCAACGAGCGCGGCATCGGCAATGCGCACGCCGTGATGCAGCTCGAAACGCTCGCGCAGGCCGCGCAGGATCGAGATCGTGTCCTCGATATCGGGAGCATCGACCATCACCGGCTGGAAACGCCGCTCCAGCGCAGCATCCTTTTCGATATACTGGCGGTACTCATCCAGCGTCGTGGCGCCGATGCAGTGCAGCTCGCCGCGCGCCAGCATCGGTTTGAGCATATTGCCGGCATCGGAGCTGCCTTCGGTCTTGCCGGCTCCGACGATCGTATGCAGCTCATCGATGAATAGCAGCGTGCGCCCTTCCGACTCCTTGATCTCCTTGAGCACCGCTTTCAGCCGCTCCTCGAATTCGCCGCGGTATTTGGCGCCGGCCATCAGCGCCGTCATATCCAGCGCAAACAGGCTGCGATCCTTCAGCCCCTCCGGCACGTCGCCGGATACAATGCGCTGCGCCAGCCCCTCGGCAATCGCCGTCTTTCCCACACCCGGTTCCCCAATCAGCACCGGATTATTTTTTGTTTTAC
>CAYSMR010000022.1:0-14475 GCA_964432195.1 uncultured Zetaproteobacteria bacterium
GAGATCGATATTGTCGGTCCGGGCGTCGGCAATGCCGTGGCGCGGCAGCCATGCCACCGCGCACAGCCCGATGGCGCCCGGCAGCAGCGCCAGCAGCAGCCCGAATGCCAGCAGCAGCGCGCCGGCCAGCAGCGCCGGGCGACGCAGCCGGGCTGCGCCCGTTAACGGCTCCTGCTCAGCGGAGGCGACTACAGCACCTCGACAGCCTTGGCCGCCAGCCTAGAGCGCTCGCTCGCTTTCAGCGCGATATGGCCGCCATGCTCCCAGCCGGCGAACGCCGACACCGCCTGCGTCAGGCCGTTGGTGTGCGCAGTCAGATAGGGCGTGTCGATCTGGGCATTGTTGCCGAGGATGATCAGCTTGGAATCCTCGCCCATGCGCGTGACCAGCGTCTTCATCTGATGCGGTGTCAGGTTCTGGGCCTCATCGACGATTAACCATGTTTTGGTGAATGTGCGGCCGCGCGCATAGGAAAGCGCGGCGATCTCGATACGGTGCTGACCGAGAATATCGGAGATATTCTGCGCTTCGTCGCCGAGCAGCAGCGACAGATTATCGGTGATCGCGCCCATCCACGGTTCCAGCTTCTCGCGCTCGGTGCCGGGCAGAAAACCGATATCCTGCCCCATCGGCACCGTCGCGCGGGTCACCAGAATCTTCTCGTACAGCCCCATGTCCAGCGTCTGGTGCAGGCCGGCGGCCAGCGCCAGCAGCGTCTTGCCGGAGCCGGCCTTGCCCATCATCGCGACCAGATCAAGATCGGCATCCAGCAGCAGATTCATCGCCATATTCTGCTCCAGATTGCGCGCCTGGATGCCCCAGACCGCGTGGCGATCATGACGATAGGAGATGATGTCCTGCAGATGCACGCGGCGATTGTCATCCAGCCCGGTACAGCGCATCGCCACCTCGCGCTCGCCCGGCAGCACGACGAACGAGTTCATGTACGGCAGCGTCATCTCCTCCGGCCAGGTGACGACGAAATGGTTGCCGTGATCGCGCTCCAGCACCTCCATGCCGGTCGCCATCGTCTCCCAGGTCGCATGATCCAGACGCACCTTGCCGCTGGGCAGCACCGAAAGATCGCTGACGACGCGGTCGGAGCGGTAATCCTCGGTATGCAGGCCCAGCGCGCGCGCCTTGATGCGCAGATTGATATCTTTCGATACCAGCGTCACATGACGATCGGGGTGCTCCTGCTGAATCGAGAGCGAAACGGCGATAATCCGGTTGTCGCCGCTGCCGTTGGCCAGCGCCTCGGGCAGGATATCGAGCGACCGGTGATTGAGTTCGAAAAAGAGGCGTCCGCCGCCCGGCAGCGGACAGCCGGCCTCCAGATTGTCGCACGCCTCACTGAGCTCATCGAGCTGGCGCGAGGCCTCGCGCACATTGCGCGCCAGTTCGTCGAAGCCCTTTTTGACCTTGTCCATCTCCTCGAGCACGACAATCGGCAGAATCACATCATGCTCGTCGAAGCGCTGCAGGGAGCTGGGGTCATGGATAATTACATTGGTATCGAGAATATAGATCTTACGTTGTTCGTCATTCAATAGAGTCTCTCCGCACGTCGTCTGACTGGATATGATAACATCGCAACAGGGTCGTCCATCACCTATTGCGCCACGGAAAGCGAAAAACCGGCTTTCACTTTCCTGCGAACCCATCGCCTGGCGCGCCCGCCCGTGGGCGCGTGAATAACTGTCTGCGCAGCCATCAAATCGCGTCATGCACATTGTGACAGAGGGAGCGAATTTGTCATCCATACTTTTTTTTGAAAATGACGCTTGACACCCTGCTGCGGCTCGGCATTATTCGCCCCGTTCCGCGGGTATAGCTCAGTTGGTAGAGCGCGACCTTGCCAAGGTCGAGGTCACCGGTTCGAGCCCGGTTACCCGCTCCAGACAAATCAAAGGGGTCCTCGTGGCCCCTTTTTTTTCAGGCAAGCATGGTTACGGCAGGGTGGCTCAGTGGTACGGCGGAGGATTGCAAATCCTTTTTTCGCGAGTTCGATTCTCGCCCCTGCCTCCAACCATGCTCCGGCCCGGCTTATCTATCATCATCCAGACCGACCCCCATATCTGACACCAGTCAGAGCTTCACTGACTAATCTCCATTTCCTGTCCGGTTTATTATTTTTATTGCCCGCCTAGCCTCCGCTGCCGTCCGCGCCACCCATCAGAGGGCGCAGATCAGATGACAAGCGAGGTAACAGATGAAATATATTCATATCGCCCTGCTAGCCGGCTCACTCGCCGCAGCAGCCCCGGCATTTGCCGGCGAACACAGCACAGGCGTCTCATTCCAGACGCCGCACGACGGCGCAACCGTCGGCGAACGCTTCAAGGTCAGCATGTCGGTTCACGGCATGCGCACGCACAAGGCCGGCGAACCGGTTGAGGGCACCGGCCACTTTCACATCATTGTCGATGGCGACTGCGTCAAACAGGGCGAGCCGGTCACCAAGGATGCGACCCACATCCACTTCGGCAAGGGACAGCATGAAACCGAACTGCATCTGACGCCCGGCGCTCACAGCCTGAGTCTGCAGTTCGCCGACGGCCGCCATATCTCCTACGGCCGCGCATGGTGCGACACGATTCACGTCACCGTGCAGTAAGCAGCAGGCGGCCGCGCCGGGCGCGGTCGTCCGCTACTGTTTCAGCACCGGTTTCAGATAGCGGCCGGTATGCGACGCCGGACAGGCCGCGACCTGCTCCGGCGTACCGGCAACGACAATCTCGCCGCCCCGGTCGCCCCCCTCCGGTCCAAGGTCGACAATCCAGTCGGCTGTCTTGATCACATCGAGATTATGCTCGATCACAATCACGGTATTGCCGCGATCGACCAGCGCATGCAGCACGTCGAGCAGCTTGGCGACATCGTGAAAGTGCAGGCCGGTGGTCGGCTCGTCGAGAATATAGAGCGTATCGCCAGTAGCGCGCCGGGCCAGCTCCTTGGAGAGCTTGACCCGCTGCGCCTCGCCTCCGGAGAGCGTCGTCGCCGACTGCCCGAGCTGGATATAACCGAGCCCGACCTGCAAGAGCGTCGTCAACCGGTTCTTCAGCGCCGGGATCGCTGAAAAGAACTCCAGCGCCTCCTCGACCGTCATCTGCAGCACGTCGTCGATCGTTTTGCCCTTGTAGCGGATATCGAGCGTTTCGCGATTATAGCGCCTGCCCTGGCACGATTCGCAGTGCACATAGACATCGGGCAGAAAGTGCATCTCCACCTTGATAATGCCGTCGCCCTGACAGCCCTCGCAGCGCCCACCTTTGACATTGAACGAGAAGCGGCCCGGCTTGTAGCCGCGCGCGCGCGCCTCCGACACCTGTGCAAAGAGCTCCCGGATCGGCGTAAAGATGCCGGTATAGGTGGCCGGATTCGAGCGCGGCGTGCGCCCGATCGGGCTCTGGTCGATATCGATGATTTTATCAATCAGATCCGCGCCCGTCAGCGCCGCATGCGGGCCGACCCGCTCCACCTTCAACCCCTTGGCGCGTGCCAGCGCCCGGAACAGCGTATCGTTGGTCAGCGTCGACTTGCCGGAGCCGGATACGCCGGTCACGCAGTTAAAACGCCCCAGCGGGAAAGCCGCATCGATCCGTTTCAGATTATGGCCGCACGCCCCTTCGACGCCGATCATCGCATGTTTTTTCGTTACCCTGCGCCGCTTCGGAACCCGGATCTGCCTGCGGCCGGTCAAATAGTCGGCGGTCAGCGTATCGACCTGCAGAATATCGTCCAGCCTGCCGGCCGCGACGACCTCGCCGCCATGCGCGCCGGCGGCCGGCCCCATATCGATGACCCAGTCCGCCGTCCGGATCGCATCCTCGTCATGCTCTACCACCAGCACCGAATTGCCGAGATCGCGCAGCCGCCGGAGCGTCGCCAGCAGACGATCGTTATCGCGCTGATGCAGCCCGATCGACGGTTCGTCGAGGATATAGAGCACGCCGACCAGCGCCGAACCGATCTGGGTCGCCAGCCGGATGCGTTGCGCCTCGCCGCCCGACAATGTGCCGGCCGTGCGCTCCAGGCTCAGATAATCCAGCCCGACCTCGATCATGAAGCCGAGCCGGGCTGCGATCTCCTCGAGCACCTTATCGGCAATGGCGCGCTGCTGCTCCGAGAGTTCCAGCCCGCCGACCCAGCCCTGCGCCTCGCGCAGCGGCATCGCCACCAGCTCCGGCAGACTCAGACCATCGATGCGCACATGCCGCGCCGCCGTGCACAGGCGCGAACCGGCGCAGGCCGGGCAGTCAATCGTATTGATATAGCGCCCCAGCGCCTCGCGCACCTCATCGGAACCCGTTTCGCGCCAGCGCCGTTCCAGATTCGGAATCACCCCCTCGAACGGGCGCTCGACGACCCGATTCTGACCCGGCGTCTCGTAAACAAAACGGATCTTTTTGCGGCCGCTGCCGTAGAGCAACAGCTTGCGCGCCGCCGCCTCCAGCTCGCTGAACGGAGTGTCCATATCGATGCCGGCATATGCCGCCACCGTCTCCAGCGTCTGGCGATACATCACCGTTTCGCGCCCGGCCCACGGCGCAATCGCGCCGTCGGCAAGCGACAGCGCCTCATCGGGCACGACCAGCGCCGGGTCGAACACTGTCTTCGATCCGAGACCGTCGCAGGCCGGGCAGGCGCCGGCCGGCGAATTGAACGAAAACAGCCGCGGCTCGATCTCGGGATAGGAGATGCCGCAGTCGGCGCAGGCGAAACGCTCGGAGAAGATCTGCTCATCATCGCCGATCAGTGCGACCATCAGCCCCTCCTCTCCGTAGCGCAGCGCCGTCTCGACCGAATCGGCCAGACGGGTGCGGATGCCGTCTCGAATCACCAGCCGGTCGACGACCAGCTCGATATTGTGTTTGATATTTTTCTGCAGCGCCGGCGCATCCTCCAGCGCCATAACCTCGCCGTCGATGCGCACCCGCACGAAGCCGTCCCTGCCGGCCTGCTCCAGCTCCTTGCGGAACTCTCCCTTCTTGGCGCGCGCAATCGGGGCCAGCAGCTGCAGCCGGCTCCCCTCCGGCAGCTGCTCCAGGCGGTCGATAATCACGCTGGCCGGCTGCGATGTAATCGGCTGACCGCAGCCGTGACAGTAGGGCTGGCCGATACGGGCGAACAGCAGTCGCAGATAGTCGTAAACTTCGGTAATCGTGCCGACAGTCGAACGAGGATTTCGGCTGGTCGTTTTCTGCTCAATCGAAATCGCCGGCGACAGCCCCTCGATCGCATCGACGTCGGGGCGCTCCATCATGCCCAGAAACTGGCGCGCATAGGCCGACAACGACTCCACATAGCGGCGCTGCCCCTCGGCATAGAGCGTATCGAAAGCCAGGCTCGACTTGCCCGAACCGGATACGCCGGTGATCACCACCAGCTGCTCGCGCGGAATCTCCAGACTGATATTCTTCAGATTATGCACCCGCGCCCCTTCGACGCGGATCTTCTGTTCACTCATTGCTGCTCCAACATATAGAGCGCGCACCATATCATCCCGGACAAAAAGGTGTACTGCACTTCAATGCCCTGCTCTCATATTATTTATGGCAATACCGATTACAGGCAGGATCTTCTTGTTTACGATGCCGCGCCGGCAATAGCCATGCCGGCCGCATGGCCGGATGACCAGGCCCACTGGAAATTGAAACCGCCGAGATGACCGGTTACATCCACCACCTCGCCAATGAAATAGAGGCCGGGCACCCGCTTGCTCTCCATGCTCCTCGATGAGAGCCCGGCCGTATCGACGCCGCCGACAGTCACCTCGGCGGTGCGATACCCTTCGGTGCCGTTCGGTTTGAGCTGCCAGCCGTGCAGCAGCTCCGAAAGCTTGCGCAGCTGCTGCTCGCCCAGCTGCGAGAGCTGCATATCGCCGCCCCGGCCGTCCAGCAGCAGCTGCGCCAGACGCCGCGGCATCAGCTCGGAGAGCGCCGTCAACAGCCGCATGCGGCCGTGGCTGCGGCGCTTGTCATGCAGCCAGGCCGGCAGATCGAGATCGGGCAGCAGATCGATCGACAACGCATCGCCCGGCAGCCAGTAGGATGAGATCTGCAGTATCGCCGGGCCGGATAGACCGCGGTGGGTGAACAGCATCGCCTCGCGAAACGAGCGGCCGCGGCAACTGACCTGTACCGGCAGTGATATGCCGGCCAGCGTTTTCAGCGACTCCTTCTCCGCGCCGGTAAATGTAAACGGCGCCAGCCCGGGCCGCGGCGCAATCAGCTTCAGCCCGAATGATTCGGCGACCTTCAGGCCGAACGGCGTCGCGCCCATTTTCGGAATCGACAGACCGCCGGTTGCCACGACCAGCGCATCGGCGCTGAAATCGCCCCGGCTCGAGCGGATCAGGAACCCGGCCGGCCGTTCAACGGCGTGAATCTCGGTATCCGTGAGGATGCGCACGCCGAAATCGCGGCAGGGCTGCAACAGCATGTCGAGAATATCGCGCGCCGAATCATCGCAGAAGAGCTGACCATGCTCGCGCTCGTGATAGCTGATGCCCGATTGCCTCACCCGGGCAATAAAATCATCGGCCGAAAAACGGGCCAGCGCCGACTTGCAGAAATGGGGATTGGCCGAGATAAAATCGGCCGGCGATGCAAAGCGGTTGGTGAAATTGCAGCGTCCGCCGCCGGAGATCAGAATCTTCTTGCCCGGCCGATCGGCATGGTCGAGCACCAACACCGATTTCCCGTAAGCCGCCGCAGTCCCTGCGCACATCAATCCGGCCGCGCCGGCGCCGATCACGATCACATCCGCATGTTGCATGGCGCGCATTGTGCACATGCGCCACCGTTGCGACAGCATCGCGTTGACCATACCCGAGGAACTTAATCTGTTATTCAGAATAATCTGTCATGATCCCCGGCCAACCATCGTCCAAACAGGCGAAGGAGCAGCAATGAAACGACTGATCTATTTATGGGTGGTAATGTTGATAGCGACGGCGATGACGACAAACCCGGCAAGCGCGCAGAAGACGGAAACAGCCACATTTGCCGGCGGCTGTTTCTGGTGCATGGAGCACCCGTTTTACGAACTGGACGGCGTGCTCTCGACGACCTCGGGCTATACCGGCGGCCATACCGATCACCCGAGCTATGCAGCGGTATCATCCGGGTCGACCGGCCATGCCGAAGCGGTCCGGATCGTATTCGATCCTGCGAGCATCAGCTATGCCGAGCTGCTCGAGGTCTACTGGCGCAATACCGACCCGACCACCGCCAATCGCCAGTTCTGCGATGTCGGCAGCCAGTACCGGCCGGCAATCTTCTATCACTCCGAGGCGCAGCGGCAAGCCGCAGAAGTATCGAAACAGGCGCTGATCCGCAACAAGCCGTTCGCCGGCGATATCGTGACTGAAATCACCCCGGCAGGGCCGTTCTGGCCGGCCGAGGCATATCATCAGGATTACTATCTGAAAAACCCGATCCGCTACAAATTCTATCGATTCAACTGCGGCCGCGACCAGCGACTGGAGCAGCTGTGGGGCGACCCGGAATGAACATAAAACGGCGCACGCTGCTGCAGGCAGGCCTTGCCGCCGCAGTACTATGCGCGCTGCCGGCCGCGGCCGGCAATCATAGGAGGGCAGCAATGATCGAACCGATCCACAGGTCCGAAGCGGAGTGGCGCGCGCTGCTTACGCCGGAGCAGTTCGCCGTGCTCAGGCGCGAAGCGACGGAGCGGCCATTCAGCAGCCCGCTGAACAAGCTGTATGAGCCGGGCGTCTACCACTGCGCCGGCTGCGACCTGCCGCTGTTCGATGCGAAAACCAAGTTTGACAGCGGCACCGGCTGGCCCAGCTTCTATGCGCCGATTGACGGACACATCGAGACGAAGCGCGACTTCAGAATGATCCTGCCGCGCACCGAATACCACTGCGCCCGCTGCGGCGGTCATCAGGGGCACGTCTTCAATGACGGACCGGAACCGACCGGCCAGCGCTGGTGCAATAACGGCATCGCACTGAAGTTCGTCGCGGCCGGCTGAGCGCATCGCTTGCGTCGATAGACGGGAGCGCCGAGTCTGCGGCGATGAACGCGCCGCTGCATATCGTACTCGTCGAACCCGAGATTCCGCCCAATACCGGTAATATCGCGCGCCTCTGCGCCTGCACCGGCTGCCGATTGCATCTGGTCCATCCGCTCGGCTTCGAAATCAGCGACAAACAGCTCAAACGCGCCGGTCTCGACTACTGGCAGTATCTGGATGTGCAGCAGCATGCCGACTGGCAGAGCGCCCGGCGCGCGATCGGCAAAGCGCGCAACTGGTACGGCCTGAGCTCCAAAGCGCAGCGCAGCTACTGGCAGGCCCGCTTCTCTGCCGACGACGTGCTGGTATTCGGACCGGAAACGCGGGGCCTGAGTCCGCAGATTCTCGCCGAGCTGCAGGCATTGACGATCCCGATGCGTGACGACGCGCCGGTGCGCTCGCTGAATCTCTCGTCGGCCTGCGCAATTGTGACATTCGAGGCGCTCAGACAGCTGGAAACGCTGTAATCCGGCCATCTTATCCACTGCGGATTGAGGCGGATAAATTTTTATTCATTTAGCTCTTCCCGATCCGGACATTTCTCGCGAATGACCCATAAGTCACTGTTTTACAATGATTATTAAGAAATACTAAATTTTAGACAACAGGAATCCGCCGGCCGCCAGCCTATGGCAGGCGTGGCAATAGCGGATGTTATCCACCAGGTTATCCACAGTTTCTGTGGATAGCTGCGGCAAGCCCTTTTATTGCAAGGCCTTAACGCCGCCCCCCCCCCCTCCGGGCATGCTTTGGCACGGCTTTAAGGAGATGCTGATTAAAGGCGTCTTGCCTGTAATCAGCGCGGAAAGGCAAAACAGTCGGAATTACAGCCGCCGGTGATGCAACGCAGGCAGCGAGCGGCGCAGCTTCTGCAGATGCTGTTTCGATACCTCGGCGACAATCACGCCGTCGCACTGATCCAGCTCGGCCAGCGCCGCGGCAAGCATATAGGCCTGATTCTCAATCGCCCGGGCGCACACGGCCGGTGGCCGCCGTGAATGCGGCGACATTGCACAACAGATCGCAACCGGCGGCAGCATGGCGACGGTAGAGCTCGGGAAAACGCAGATCATAACAGATGCTCACGCCCAGCCGGAACGCCCCCAGCGGCACGCTGAACGGCCTGGAGCCGGTCTCGATCAGCGCCGACTCGCAGTAGCGCTCGCCCTCCGCATTCATATCGAACAGATGAATCTTGTCGTACAGCCCCAACAGATGCCCGCCGGCATCGAAAACCGGCGCGCTGTTGCGCAGCAGCCCCTCCCCCTCTGCGCCTCGCAGCAGCAGTGAACCGCCGACAATGGCCATTGCATGCCGCGATGCCTGCGCAGCGAGAAAGCGGAGCGTTGGGGAGTCCGCCGCATCTTCGGCCGCGGCCCGCTTCTGCGCCTGGCTGCCGCCCATAAAGCTGAAATTCTCGGGCAGCAACGCCAGTTCAGCGCCGGATGCCGCCGCTTCATCGAGCAGCGTTGCGACCCGCTCCAGATTGGCATCGCGATCCACGCCCGAACATAGCTGGATACAAGCAACGCGCATGCTCGCCGCCGTTTCAGGCGGCGTTTCAGTCGGCAAAACGACCGATCCGCCGGATCGCGCCCAGATTGGCATCCTCGCTGATCACCGGCACAAGCTTGCCGTCGCAGGCGCTGATCAGCGTCATCATGCCCGGCCCATGCCCGGCCAGCGGCGAATCGGAGTGAATCACAATACCGATCGTCACAGCGCCCTTGCGATAGGTGCGCCCGTAGCGGTTATCGTGATCCAGCACGGCCACGAAATCGCCGAAGCGCAACCGGTCCATCTGATGCTCGGCCACCAGCTCCGGATCATGGCAGAGAATATCGTAATCGCCGGTCGTCACCGACAGCGCG
The DNA here is from genome assembly GCA_964432195.1 of uncultured Zetaproteobacteria bacterium. GTDB lineage: Bacteria > Pseudomonadota > Zetaproteobacteria > Mariprofundales > Mariprofundaceae > Mariprofundus. Next base: position 9,918 of record CAYSMR010000022.1, read on the forward strand.
CCGATGCCGGAGCCCATCGCGCATCCCGGCACGATCACATGCACCGGCACCTCGATGCGGCCGTCGGCGCGCTCCTTCAGCCCCCACGCCTCCAGCACATCGGGGTCGAGATTGTAGATGCTGACCTCCGGATGATCGATCAGCCGCAAACCCTGTCCGTAGCCGCGGATCAGGAACTTGTCGTCGCAGGTCAGCTGGTCAAGAATTTCTTCGGCGAAATCAAGCATCAGGTGATCGACGCCGCCGTGATGGCCGAGCACCGTCCCCTGCGCCCGCTTCGCAGCGCCCGAGATTACGCGCACCTCGTTGCCGCAGCAGGCCAGAAACTGATAGCCGGCCTCGGCCTTGCGGTTCTTGTGACTCAGCGTCGAGGAGACGCCCGGCTCGATATGTTCGCCGGCCCAGCCGAACACCGAATCGCCGATTTTGACATTGTAGGTAATGCCGCCGGTCGACGGCCATGCAAAGACCTCTCCAGCCGCGCCGACCTCGAACGGCGCCCACTGGTTGGCCGGCGATACGCTCCCCTGCACGGCCGTCATGACCAGTTGTTCTCGATTGGTTTTCAGACTCATCGGCACCATCCCCTGTCGCGCCGCAGCGCATCAATTATGGCGCTATTGATAGCCTATCACGGCTGCGCGCGCAATCGGCGGCAAGCCTCTCCTGCTGTAGGCAGAACAAGCTGCATTGCTCGGATGGCCATCCGTCGGCAGCATCACAGCGTCCGCAGCGGGATCAGGAGTCGTTTATGTTTCGTCATATTATCACATCACTACCGGCAACGCTGTTGCTGCTGGCAGCGCCGGCTCTCGCCGGCAGCTACAGCTACATGATTGATCACGGTACGCCGGGCGTGATCGCCAGCAACAGCAAGATGGCCCGCATCGTGATTATCGGTTCGGGCGATTGCGCGGCCGTGCCCTATAATATTATCGCCGACGGCGTAAAATCGATGGACGGCGTGCTGAAGCTGACCAGGCCGGTCTCGTTCCCGCTCGATTTTACGACGGTGACGCTCTCCTGTTCGGCCGACGGCATCAAAGCCGATGTCAGCAAGCAGGAGTCCGGTCTATTCCGCGGCGATTAATATTCATGAATAACAACCGGATGCCGCCATCAGCGCGGCATCATATCCATCAGTACCAGCAATGAGCCGATGGTAATCTAGGCGCGTTCGATCCATACCTTTGTCATATCTCCTCCAGATAACTGCGACAGATAGCCTGTCGGATTCCGCTGTTTGCCGGCATCTATCGACAGCCTGATCGACAAACCTGCCGTCCAACAAGCAACATTCGAGCCAACACTTGCTGACAATGCGACTATAATGCAGAGGAATATCGGCCGGACGGCGCGGAACTGTAATTATTGCTGACGCGCCGCCAGCACATTCAGGGAGAGCAGTATGTTATTGAGCACCACGCCAAATATCGAAGGACGCAATATCACGGATTACCGGGGCGTTGTCGTCGGCGAGGCGATTCTCGGCGCGAACATCTTCAAGGATCTGTTCGCCGGCATCCGCGATATTGTCGGCGGCCGTTCCGGCGCTTATGAGAAAGAACTGGCCAGCGCCCGCGAAATCGCCTTCACCGAACTGCAGGAGCGCGCCCGTGCGCTCGGCGCCAACGCCGTGGTCGGCATTGATATCGATTACGAGGTCGTCGGCAAGGATGGCAGCATGATGATGGTCAGCGTCAGCGGCACGGCCGTCACGCTCTCATAAGGAGAGCTGATTAAAGGCCATCCGGCCTGCGCGTCAGGCGACGATCGAGGTGCGGATCTCCGCTGCGGCATCCTCGCCGCACAGGCGGGCGATCAGCCGCAGCGCGAATGCAATCGCCGTGCCCGGTCCGCGACTGGTGATCAGGAAATCATCCTCGACGACCGCCTCGTCCAGATAGAGCGATGAGGGCTGCAGCTGTTCCATCTCCGGCCGGCAGGACGGGTATGATGTCACCCGCCGCCCGGCCGTGACGCCGTAGGCCGCCAGCGCCGTCGGCGCTGCACAGATCGCCGCAATCGATTTGCGCTCGGCGCGCAACCGCTCGACGACGCTCTTCACATGCGCATCGTCGCGCAGCAGGTGGGCATTGGGCAGGCCCCCGGGCAGCACGACCATATCCCAGTCCTCCTGCCAAGCATCGGCCAGCGCCGCATCGGCGGCGATAACGATATTCGAGCGTCCGGTCACCGGCCGGCCATCAAGACTGGCCATGCAGACCTCCACATCGGCGCGGCGCAGCAGATCAACAACCGCAACCATCTCGACCTCCTCCACGCCTGTTGTAAACGGAATCAATACCCTTGCCATGATTACTCCTCCTCGCTTGCGATCTGCCGCCACGACGCCGGCATCCGGCCTGTCGCAGCCCAGGAAAATGCCTCGCCCATGCGCGCCATCGCGGCGGCCTCGCACGCATTCGCCTCTCCGTCAAGCATAGCAGCAAAACGGTCCTGCAACAGCATCAGATCCATCGCCTGACGCGGATAGGGATCCAGGCCGGCCGGGTCATAGCTGATCTGCATCAGCTGTTCGCGCTGCTGCATCAGCACCAGCTTCTGACGATCAGCATAGAGCTCCGGCTCGCCCTCCGCACCCATGAACAGCAGCGAGTGCTCCTGCCCCAGCAGCCGATTGGCCTGCGCCATATAATCGGCGTAGGGAGTATGAAAAAAACCGTTCAGCTGGCCGGCGCACTGCATCGGATTGAGCAGCCGCGCGACAGTATTGGCGAACGATCGCACGCCCAGCCGCGGCCTGAGCATATAGATGCGGTAGAGATCCGGGCAGATATCGGCCAGATCGACATAAACGATCCCCTCCCGCTGCAATGCCGCTGCCGCATCGGCCAGCGTTTCAACCCGCGCAACACCCGCTGCGCGCAGCAACTGCCAGGCGCTCACGCGACCGTCGATCTCCGCCACGCCGTGCACGAACACCGGAATACCGGCATCGCGGGCGCGCAGCGCGGCGGCTAGGCCGGCATGGGGAGCGCGCCGCTTGCCTGCATAACAGGGATAATCGACTGCACAGACCGGCGCGGTAACGACGCCAAACCCGGCCATGCGCCCGCGCGCCGCATCGACAAAGCCGGCCAGCTCCGCGCTGGTCTCTCCCTTCATGCGCTGGGCAATCAGAAATGCGCCGAGCTGAAGCTCATCGGCGCCGGGCTCCAGCAGCGCCGACAATACCGCCGCCGCCTCCTGCCGGGTCAGGTGTTCCGAACCATGTTTGCCGCGCGCCACGCGCCTGATCTGTGATGCGATATCCATGGCCGACTTGTACCACACCGGGCAAGCGTTAGGCTAGCCTCATGCGTTTTCTCGTATTACAGCATCTCGATATCGAGCCGCCGGGTCTGATCGGCGAGCTCATTGCCGACGCCGGACACACGCTGGATACGCTGCATCTGGACTGCGGCGCGCAACTGCCAGCGGACGCGAACGCATACGACGGCGCGATCATCATGGGCGGGCCGCAGTCGGCCAATGATCAAAGCGACTATATCCGCGCCGAACTGGCGTGGCTGCGGCGCGCCATCGCCGACAGCATGCCGGTGCTCGGCATCTGCCTCGGCGCGCAACTGATGGCCCGCGCCGCCGGCGCGCGCATCTTCGCATCGCCGCAGCGGGAACTGGGCTGGTATCCGGTCTACCACGCCGATGCAACGAGCGACGATCCACTGTTCGCCGCAATGCCGGACGGCTTGCGGGTCTTCCAGTGGCACGGCGAAACTTTCTCGCTGAGCGATGCGATGAGCCCGGTCGCCACGCATCCGGACGTGCCCGCGCAGGCCTTCCGCATCGGCCGCGGCCAATACGGCATGCAGTTTCACGTTGAAGTAGATCATGAGACAATCGAGCGCTGGATCGACTATGGCGACAGCGAACGCGCAGCCTTAGGCCGCGACGGCGTCGCGCGCCTGCGCAACGAATGCGCGCGCCACCTCGAGCCGATGCGGACGGAGTGCCGGCGCATGACGCAGGCCTGGCTGGAACTGCTTGCGCCGCCCTAGCGCCGGGAAGAATTAATACTGCTCCTCCCTGCTAGAGTCGACGCAGATTGCGCCGGGCGACCGTATACCCCGGGTCGATCCTCAACGCCTCGTTGAACTCCGCTCTGGCGCGGTCGCGATCATGGCGCTGATTCCGTTGGTAATAGGCCACCCCCAAATCGTTGTACGCCCGAGCCAACTGCGGGCAGAGCTTCACCGCCTGCTCCAGTGCATAGATCCAGTCATCATTGTCGCGACTGCGGGCGGCGCGCTGCATGTAACGCTCGGCACGACTGCAATCGGCGCTGCGCGCGACCGGTGGCTGCGCCGCTGCCTGTTGTTTATCCCTCTCCATCTGACTGCCAATCACATAACCGCCGATTGCGCCGATCAGCGCACCCTTACCGGCACCGCCGCTGCGATCGACTGCGTGGCCGACACCCGCGCCACCCCCTGCTCCGGTCAGCGCCCCGATCAGGCCGTTATTGTCGGCCGTCGCGGAACTGCTTAGCGCCAGCAGGGCTGTGCACAGTATCCATACATTGATCCGCATAGCG
>CAYSMR010000023.1:0-14309 GCA_964432195.1 uncultured Zetaproteobacteria bacterium
GGTATTCAGCGCGGCGATGTGATCTACCGTATCAACGGTAAGGATGTAAACAATGTGCGCGGCTTCTCAAAATTGGCTCGCACGTTCAAACCGGGCCAGGTACTGAGGGTGATGCTCGATCGCCATGGCGATCAGGTGTTCACGCTGATCAAGCTGCCGAAGCAGCGCCGTGGTGGGGATTGAGGCGCGATGAGCACGCCCCATATCCAGCTGCTGACCCGGCGCAACTGCTGCCTCTGCGATGATGCGAAACGCGTCATCGAAGTGGCAGCGGCGCAGGGGCTCTGTTCATGGGAGAGCGTCGATGTGGATCGCGACAAGGCGTTGCTGGTGCGCTACGGCCTCGATGTGCCGGTGCTGCTGGCCGACGGCGAGGAGATTTTCCGGCATCGGGTGACGGCCGAGGCGCTGCGCGCGACGCTGGATGCGAGACGGGCCACGGCATGAGCACGCAGACGCGTACCGATATGCCCGCTTCATCCACGCGCGCTTCCGGCTGGCTGCTGGTTGCCGGGCTGTTCGCGGCGATCGGGGGGGCGATATGGATGGCGCTGCCGGAGCCGCCGGCCGCGGTCAATGTCGGCGATCAGCGCAGCGAGTTCAGACTGCCGGATGTGCAGGGGGTCATACACACATTGCCGCAAGGCGAGGTGGTGTTGCTCAACTTCTGGGCGACATGGTGTCCACCCTGCCGGCAGGAGATTCCGTCAATGGCGGCGCTGCATGATCGCTATGCCGAGCGGGGTCTGCATATTGTCGCGGTCTCGGTTGACCAGCGCAGCGAGGATCTGGTCAGTTTCATGCAGGAGTACCGGATGCCGTTCCAGGTGCTGCATGATGCCGACAGTGCAGTCTCGCGCAGCTATGGCGTATTCCGCTATCCCGAATCATTTCTGATCGATCGCAACGGGACGGTGGTCGAGCATCTGATCGGCGCGGTGGACTGGATGTCGGCGCCGATCCTGCGTACGATTGACGGCATGCTGGCGCAGCCGGCGACTGCAGTGCGCGGGGAGCAGGGTGGAGACAACAGAGAGGGATGAGAGAGCGCTGAGAGAGCGCATCGATGCGCTGCGTATCGCGGTCAGGGAACACAACTACCGCTATTATATACTCGATGCGCCGCTGATCAGCGATGCCGAATATGACCGGCTGCTGCGCGAACTGGAGCAGCTGGAAGCCAAGCTTGGCGAGCCGGTGCCGGAAGATTCGCCGACCCGCATGGTCGGCGCGCCGCCGTCGCAGACCTTTACTTCCCGCCGCCACGGCGAACCGTTGCTGTCGCTGGCCAATGCCTTTGATGACGAGGAGGTGGAGGCATTTGTGGCGCGTATTCGCGATGCGCTCGGCGAGCAGCAGCTGCGCTTTATTATCGAGCCGAAAATCGACGGACTGGCGGTCAATCTGCGTTATGAACGGGGCGAATTGTGTGTGGCCGCGACACGTGGCGACGGCGCGGTCGGCGAGGATGTGACCGACAACATCCGCACGATTGCCGATATCCCGTGGCAGCTGTGCTGTGATGCCGCAGGGCTGCCCGACGTGCTCGAGGTGCGCGGCGAGGTTTATATGTCGCGGGCCGCCTTTGCCGAGCTCAATGCGCGGCAGGAGGCCGAAGGCCTGCCGCCGTTTGCCAATCCGCGCAATGCGGCGGCCGGCTCGCTGCGTCAGCTCGATCCCCGTGTGACCGCCCGCCGCGGTCTGAATTTCTTTGCCTATGGCGCCGGGCTGGGAGCGCGCGCACTGGCCGATAGCCAGTCGGCGCTGCTGGCCCGCTTGCATGATTTCGGCTTTGCCGTGCAGCAGACGGCTGTGGCTGAAGATGCGGCCGGTCTGCTGCAGCACTACCGCAGGCTGCAGCAGCAGCGCGCCGAACTTCCCTATGAGATCGACGGCGTGGTCTACAAGCTCGACGACTTTTCTCTGCAGGAGCGGATGGGGGCGGTGGCGCGTTCGCCGCGCTGGGCGATAGCGCACAAGTTTCCGGCCGAAGAGGTGCGTACGGTGGTGCGGGATATCATCTGGCAGGTCGGACGTACCGGTGTCGTTACGCCGGTCGCTGAGATGCAGCCGGTGGCCGTGGGCGGCGTGACCGTGTCGCGCGCGACACTGCACAATGTCGATGAACTCAAACGGAAACAGGTCTATCCGGGCGCGATGGTGATTGTGCGCCGGGCCGGCGATGTGATCCCCGAGATTGTGACAGCTGTGGATATCGATGAGCAGGCCGTGATGCCGGCGCCGCCGGAGCAGTGTCCGGCCTGCGGCGCATCGCTGTTCAGTATCGAGGGTGAGGTGGCGCTGCGCTGCAGCGGCGGCCTCTCCTGCCCGGCGCAGCTGAAAGAGCGGCTGCGCCATTTCGTATCGCGCGCTGCGATGGATATTGAGGGGATGGGCGACAAGCTGGTTGCCAGGTTGGTTGATGAGGGGCTGGTGCGCGATGTCGCTGACCTCTATGAACTCGACTATGCGCAGCTGGCCGCCTGGCCCGGGATGGGCGAGAAGAAAATTGCCAATCTGCAGGCGGCGATCGAGGCGAGCAAACAGCGGCCGCTGGCCCGTTTTCTGCATGCGCTCGGTATCCGTCATGTCGGCGCGGCCACGGCGGCCGGGCTGGCTGACTATTTCGGCACGCTCGAGGCACTGATGCAGGCAGATAGCGAGGCGCTGGTCGAAGTGCCCGATATCGGGCCGGAGGTCGCGGCCAGCATAGTCAGTTTTTTTGCCGAGGAGCATAACCGCCAGGTGATTGCGCGGCTGCAGGCTGCAGGCGTGCGTCCAGCGCCGCCGCAGCGCGCATCCGGCGCGCATCCGCTGGCCGGTAAAACGATCGTGCTGACCGGCAGTTTCTCGGCCATTCAACGCCGCGCCGCTCAGGAGCAGCTGCGGGCGCTGGGGGCGCGGCCGACCGGTTCGGTGTCGCAGAAGACCGATATTGTCATTGCCGGCGAGAAGGCCGGCTCCAAACTGAACAAGGCGCGCGAGCTCGGCATCGAGATCGCCGATGAAGAGCAGCTGTTGGCGTGGTTAAGGAAACGCTGATTCATTCATCAGTGCTTCCGAGCAGATTTCGACAGTCGGCCCCGATCATCCAGTCCTGGTAATCAGTATCGTCCGACAGGCTTGAAACGCCGACATCCCGCCCCTACGCAATGTGTCGTTTGAGTTGAATGATGCAAGGAGGCGACAGATGGCAGCAGCAATTCGGGAACTGGATAGCCTGGCCCTGTTTAGTCGCGAGATCCGCAGCTTGCCGCGCATGTCTCGGGCCGAGGAGGTGCGGCTGGCCTGACAGTGGCGTGAACAGGGGGATCGCGAGGCGGCCCGGCAGCTGGTCGTTGCCAATCTCGGCGGCGTGGCTGCAATTGCGCGAGAATACCGTCATTTCGGTCTGCCGGAGATGGATCTGGTGCAGGAGGGTACGCTGGGGCTGATGCGCGCGAGCGGACGATTATCGAACGCAGGCATCTGGTTGATGTGCCGGCTACGCTGAAGGAGCTGTCTGCTGAATTCGGCGTGTCGATCGAACGGGTGTGTCAGCTGGAGGCGCGCGATACGGCGTTTGCAGGTATCTGCAGCGCAGATGGCATAAAAACGCACAAAATGCTTGCAAAACGGCAGCGAAGATGCTGTTATTACTATATAGCGATGTGAAAATGCACCGTCGCACCCGTGTACCCCCCCAGCTGATACCCAGCAAATGAGGTCAAACCGGTTCGGATGCCGTGCTGCAGCGTGGCCGGGTCGCGGGGCACCCCCCCCGGAAAGAAGGATGGAAATGGCAACCAAGAGAGTAAAAGAACAAGCGCGCAAGGTTTTGAAGGATGTATTCGGTTACGATTCGTTCAGGCCGATGCAGGAAGAGATTATCTGTACGCTGATGGACGGCAAGGACGCCTTTGTGCTGATGCCGACTGGCGGCGGCAAATCGCTCTGCTACCAGATCCCGGCCATTATGCGCGAGGGTACCGGCATCGTCGTATCGCCGCTGATCTCGCTGATGAAGGATCAGGTCGACGCATTGACCGCGTGCGGCGTCAAGGCGGCCTATTACAATTCGTCGCTGAAGGCGGCCGAGGCCAAGGAGGTGCTCGACCGCTTTGAGGAGGGCGATCTCGATCTGCTCTATGTCGCGCCCGAGCGGCTGCTCTCGAAGGGCTTTCTGAGCAAGCTGGAGAAGGTGAAGCTCGGCATGTTCGCGATCGACGAGGCGCACTGCGTTTCGCAGTGGGGGCATGATTTCCGGCCGGAATATGTGCGCCTTGGCGAGCTGCGCGAGATCTTCCCGGACGTGCCGATGCTGGCGCTGACCGCGACGGCCGACGAGCACACGCGCGAGGATATCAGCGATCGGCTGAAGCTGGACCGCGCCAAGCGTTTCGTGGCCAGTTTCGATCGTCCCAATATCCGCTATCTGGTGGCCGAAAAACGGCAGCCGCTGACCCAGATTCTGCAGTTTCTCGAAGGCTGGCCGAACTGTTCCGGCGTGATCTACTGCCTGTCGCGCAAGCGGGTCGAGGATCTGGCCGTGAACCTGCAGCGTCACGGCATCCGCGCTGCCGCCTACCATGCCGGCATTCCGGGCCGCTCGCGCGAAAAGGTGCAGGACGACTTCCTGCGCGACCGCGTCAAGGTGATCGTTGCGACGATTGCGTTCGGCATGGGTGTGGACAAGCCGAATGTGCGTTTTGTGATCCATCACGATCTTCCCAAGAGCATCGAATCCTATTATCAGGAGACCGGCCGCGCCGGCCGCGACGGGCTGGAGTCCGAAGCGCTGATGCTCTACGGCTCCGGCGACGTCAATCTGGTGCGCCGGCTGATCGAGAATGTCGAGAACCCGGACCAGCGCCGCGTTGAGGTGCACAAGCTCAACAGCATGGTCGCCTTCTCCGAAGCGCTGACCTGCCGCCGCCGCGTGCTGCTCGGCTATTTCGGCGAGCCGCTGGACGAGCCGTGCGGCAACTGCGATATTTGCCTCGATCCGCCCGAGACCTATGATGCGACCGAGTATGCCGCCGCCGCGCTGCAGTGCGTGCGCGAACTCAACGGGCATTACGGCATGGGCTATATTGTCGATGTGCTGCGTGGTTCGCAAAATGCCCGCATCCTTGAACACAAGCATGACAAGTTGAAGAGCCACGGCAGCGGCGCCGATATCAATGCCGACGAGTGGACCTCGATCCTGCGCCAGCTGGTGCATCACGGTTATTTTATTCAGGACGTCTCGCGCCGTGCGGCGATGCTGGCAACCAAAAAGGCCGAGCGCATCGGCAGCGGCGAGCCGATTATGCTGGCCAAGTATCAGCCGGGCATCCGTCGCCACTTCAAGCGGCTCGGTACGCCGCGCGATGAAAACCTGTTCAAGAAGCTGGCCAAGCTGCGGCAGGAGATCGCCGACCGCGAGGATGTGCCGCCGCATGTCGTATTTAGCGATGTGACGCTAACCGAGATGAGCCAGCGCAAGCCGGTCGATGACGATGCGATGCGCAGCATCAGCGGCGTCGGCCAGCACAAGCTGGAGGCCTACGGCGAGGAGTTCATTGTGCTGATTGCCGAGCATGTCGAGAGCGGTGAGGCCCAGAGCGCCAGAAGCGGTGGCAAGGAGATTCCGATGCTGATCGCCAAGGGGCCGGGGCTGAACGAGACCCAGACCTATACGCTGTCGCTCTATCGCAAGGGAATGACGCTCTCCGAGATTGCCGCCCAGCAGGGAGTCAGCGAATCGACGGTGCTCAAGCACTATGTCGCGATTATCCGGGCCGGTCAGTATATCGACGTGCCTGCATTTATCGGCGATGATTTCGATACGCTGATGGCCGAGCTAGATGATGCCGATCCCTATGCATCGCTGAGCGAAATCAAGCGCGAGCTGTCGGTCGAGCTGAGCAACGATGAATTCCGCCTGATTCTGGCCTGGCGGGAAGCGATCGGCGTGGCTTAGGAGTTGACGGGGTGCGCCTGTTGCTGTCGGCTCTGATTGCGTTGCTGCTTTCCGGCTGCATTGGTCTGAGCCGGGAGCACTACGAGGCGGTGAAGTCGCTGGAACGCTATTATCAGACGCTCGATGCCCGTGATCGGCAGCTGGCTGATGAATTCGAGCAGGCCCGGCGCGTACGGCAGGGAGATTCGGAGGAACGTTGATATGAACAGGAACATTCGAGCGGGTCTGTTGCCGGTGGTTGCGCTGATAGCTGCAGGAGGCCTGTCCGGCTGCTATATGCTCAATGCGGAGCACTATGAAGACGTGCGCAATATCCGCAGCAATATCGAGCGGCTGAAAGCGGCCGATGATCGGCTGGCGGCTCGCATTGCGGCGCTGAAGCCGGTCGAACAGGCACTGAAACGCGAATTTGCGGATGAGATCAGCACCCGCCAGGCCGGCATTCGCCATCCGTCGGCTGCGTCGGTCGGTATGGCAATGCAAAATCCGCTGCTCTTTGCCAGCGGTTCGGCCGAGGTCAGCCGTGACGGTCGCAAGCTGTTGACCCGGTTGGCCGGGGCGTTGAAAGCTGCACCGAAGCAGGCTGTAATTCGTATTGTCGGTCATACCGATCCGGTAGCGCTGAATCGCGCGCTCAAAGCCGGCTATATCGATAACTGGGGGCTCTCTGCTGCCCGAGCCGCCGCCGTGGCGCGCCGACTGATCTGGAACAGCGGCATTGCGCCGGAACGTATCCGCATCGAGGGGCGCGCCCAGTATGATCCGGTTGTGGCCAATGATACGCCGGCTCTTATGGCCAGAAACCGGCGCGTCGAGGTGCTGGTCGAGATGCCGGAATAGGCTGTTGGCTCATCTGTCGCTCTACACGACGGCCTGAGAGCCGAAGGTCAGCAGCAGGGCCAGCATCGGTGCACCGGAGCCGATACGCCCGTCATGTAGCATCGCCATCGCCTGACTGCGCGAGACCCAGAAGGGGCGAATATCCTCATGCTCGGCTGCGCAACCGCCGCCGTCGCCCGCCGGCTGCTGCTTGTCGACCAGTCCGAGAAACAGATCGATGCGCTCCGAACAGGCGCCGGGCGTCGTGTAGTAGCGGCCCAGATAGCGCACCTCGCGCGGCATAAAACCGGCTTCCTCGCGCGCCTCGCGGATCGCAGCCTGCTCGGCGCTTTCGCCGGCATCGATGATGCCGGCGACGATCTCGATCAGCCACGGGTTGTCGCCGCGTACGGCCGGGCCGATCCGGAACTGCTCCAGCAGCAGCACCTCATCGCAATAGGGATCGTAGAGCAGCATGGCTGCAGCATCACCCCGCTCCATATTTTCGCGACTGATCTGTTGCTCGCTGCCGTCGAAGCGTTCATGCGCGACGTGGTACTCGTCCATCGCGAAAAAACCCTGATAGACCCGTTTTTTGCTAATGATGCGATACTCCATACGCAGACCTCCGACCGATGCTTTCCGCATGCTACCGTTCAATGCTACACTAAGCCGCATGAAGATTCTGGTGGTAGAAGACGAAGAGCGTGTAGCCCACTTTATCCAGAAGGGGCTGAAGGAGGAGGGGCATGCGGTCGATGTCTCCTACGACGGCGAGGACGGCGAATTCCTGGCCGAGGTTAATGATTACGATCTGATTCTGCTCGACCTGATGCTGCCGAAGAAAAACGGCATCACGGTCTGCCGCGAATTGCGCGCCAGTGGTGATAATACGCCGGTGCTGATGTTGACTGCGCGCGATTCGATCGAGGACAAGGTGCGGGGTCTCGATGCCGGCGCGGACGACTACCTGGCCAAGCCGTTTGCGTTTGAGGAGCTGCTGGCGCGCGTGCGTGCGCTGCTGCGCCGCCAGTCAGACAGCAAGTCGCCGGTATTGAAGATTGCCGATCTGGAACTCGATCCGATCAGCCGCCGCGTCACCCGCAACGACAAGCCGATCCGGTTGACGACCAAGGAGTATGCGCTGCTCGAATATCTGCTGCGCAATCAGGGCAAGGTGCTCTCGCGCACGCTGATCGGTGAACATGTCTGGGATATGAATTTCGATCCGGAAAGTAATGTAATTGACGTCTATATCAGTCATCTGCGATCGAAGATCGACAAGGGGTTTGAGCCGCCGCTGCTGCATACGCTGCGCGGTCAGGGCTATCTGCTCAGTGATGAATCCCCGCCTGCCTGATCCGGCATTGAGCGTTGCGCGAGCGTTGCTATGAGTTTCTCTCCCGCCGGCATGCTGAACTGGCTGCGTTCGAATATCTTCCGCACCTTCCGCGGCCGGCTCGCCATGCTCTATATTTCGCTGGAGCTGGGCATTCTGCTGTTTGCCGGCGTCGTGCTCTATACGGTGCTCTCCAACAGGGTCTATTACGAGCTCGATGAGCAGCTGATGACCCAGGCCGGCACGCTGGCCAATGAGCTGGAGAGCTCGCCGTTCTATTTCTGGTCCGGCCACTTGGGTACATTCGCCGATCACTATCCGGGCGCGATCCAGCTGGTCGCCGCCAACGGCCGTATCCTGTTTCGCTCTGACCGCTCGCTGATCGACAAGGGCGGCAACGATGTCAGCCGCGCGCTCGGGCACGCATTCCGTACCGATACGCCGTCGTTCGCCTCGACAGAATCGTTGCTCAACAAGGGCAATGTGCGCGTTATCGCCTACCCGATTCACAGCGTCTCCGGGCGTATCGTTGCGACGCTGATGCTCGGACACAACACGGCCGATATCCGGGCCGTTTTTAATCTGCTCTATATTGTTGGCGGTATCCTCGGGCTGATCTCGATCATTATCAGTGCGGCTGCCGGCTACTACATGGCCAAGCGGGCGCTGGAGCCGATCCGCGAAATTACCAATACCGCACGTGGCGTTGCGGCCGGTGATTTGACCCGGCGACTGAAATCGAAATCACAGGACAAGGAGATCCGGATTCTGGTGAACGTGCTGAACAAAATGTTTGCCGACCTGGAGGCCAGCTTTCAGGCCCAGAAGCGCTTTACGGCCGATGCCTCGCATGAGTTGCGGTTGCCGCTGACAATTCTTAAAGGTGAGATCGAGGTGGCGTTGCGTCGTCCACGTTCGACGGAGGAGTATCAGCAGATCCTGCGTCAGCAGCTGGATACGATCGATCGCATCCAGCGTATCGTCAACGATCTGCTGACGTTGGCGCGAGCCGATGCTGGCCAGTTGGAAGTTGTGCAGACGCCGGTTGATCTGTCGCTGTTGCTGCAGGAGGTCGGTCAGCAGCATCTGATTCTGTTCGACAGCCAGAATGTCGGGCTGGAGATGGATATCGAGGACGGGCTGGAGATTATGGGCGAGGCCAGTCAGATCGAGCGCACCGTGATGAATCTGTTATCGAATGCGTTCAAACATGCCCCGGAACATACGAGCATCCACCTGAGCGCCCGCGCGGTCGACGGTTCGGTCCGGATCTGTATTCGTGACGAGGGGCCGGGCATTGCGCCGGAGCAGCAGCAGCGGCTGTTCGACCGTTTCTTTCGCGCCGATGATGCCCGTTGCCGCAAGGAGGGCGAAGGGGCCGGTCTGGGGCTGGCGATATGCAAACGCATCGTCGATGCGCATGGCGGGTCGATCTGGGTCGAAAGCGAGCCGGGTGAGGGTGCGGCCTTTTATGTCTCCCTGCCACTGGCAACGGCCGACCCCGGCCACCTCAAACGGCTGAATCAGTTGTCGGAGCAACCGGTCGCCTGATTGGCTGTCGATGGTCTGAGCGGGAACGCCTGATTCAGTTGCGGGCCAGTGCGTAGCTCTGCCGACGCTTGATCAGGTCGCCGGCAACTGTTTCAGCGGCGACGCCGGCGATGAATTTCAGGCCGGTTGAGCTGGCTTTGGCATGCGCCATCAGTGTGTCGATATTGCGGTAAAAATAGCGCCGGTCGGCGACATGAATATGGGTCATATAGCTGACCTGGAATTCAAACTTTGAAATGTCCTCTCGGTCGTATCCAATATTATAGACATTGGACGAAAGCAGCTGCCGCTGCTGGGTCGAGATCAGGTCGGCCGTGAGCACCATGCCGGGGCGATAGGGCTTGAACGGAGAGCCGGAAAAGTAGCCGAAGCGCTTGATGCGGACGCGCAGCAGCGCATCAACGCCTGCGAGGCGTTTGTCATGTTTGCGGAACGCGTTCTGGGCCTGCCAGTAGGTCATATCCAGCTCCCGGACCCGGTAGCCGAGCTTGCGCAGCCGCTGGTGAATGCCGCGCCGCATCGTTGCGACGCAGTAGCGATGCAGGTTCGGGTTGGCATCCTGGTAATCGATGCGGTATTTCTCGCGAATGACCTGCTGCATCGCTTTGGCGCTCATGCCGATGATCGCATAGACCGGGTTTTCGCGGCGGATATCCAGCCGCTTGCTATCCTCGAAGCGGGGAATGCCGATGACCCTGAGCTGCTTGCCGACCTGCTGATCGAGCACGACCGGGGTGCTGTGCGTTGCACAGGCTGTCAGCGCCAGCGCGGCCGCGGCCGTATACAGTCGCCTCTGAATCTGTTGGCTGATCACACGCATATTCCCTCCGGGCATCAAATCAAGCAACGCGTCGTTTTTCCACGCGGCGTCTGTTGCATGCCGCCGGGTGGAAATATTCAGGCGCGTCAGGGCGAATTGTGCAGCCGGTGTCTGCGCAGGCTGTGATCCGGCGCACAAAGCATGAATGGCCGTTTCGGTAAGTTACTGTTTTTACGGTTGTTTGATCAGCTGTTCCAGATCACCCGGCGACCGTCGATGCGGAAGCCCTGCTCGACCATGCGCTTCAGCGTCGCCGGATAGATCTGATGCTCCTGCTGCTGAATGCGGGCGTGTAGCGAGGCGCGGTCGTCACCATCGCGCACCGGCACGACCGCCTGAGCCAGAATCGGGCCGCCGTCGAGCACCTCGTCGACCAGATGCACTGTGCAGCCGGAGACTCTGACGCCGTATGCCAGCGCATCCTCGACTGCATGCGCGCCGATAAAGGCTGGTAGCAGCGATGGGTGGATATTGATCATGCGGCCGCGGAAGCGGCGTACAAACGGCGCGGAGAGAATGCGCATATAGCCGGCTAGCACGATCCAGCGGCATCCGGCCGCATCGATCAGCTCGGCGCAGGCCGCATCGAATGCGGCGCGGTCGGCGTACTGCTTCGGATCGATATGATGCACATCGGCCACGCCTGCCGCGCGGGCGATCTCCAGCGCTCCGGCATTGGCCCGATCCGAGATCACCAGCGCGATATCGACCGGGCAGTCGCCGCGTTCGACGGCACCGAGCAATACCTGCAGATTGCTGCCCTTGCCCGATGCCATGACGGCGACCCGGTTTACGATGCTGCCTGTTTGCTGCTGATTACTCATATCAACCCCTGTTCGAAAAAACAGGTGAAAGTATGCACATCCTGACGCGGTGTGCGATAACTGTTGACCGGATGGTCCCTGTCTTTGTAGCCGAGCGCCATGCCGCAGAGCAGCCGGACATCATCCGGATAGCCCAGTGCCTGCCGGACGATATCCGGATACTCGGCCAGCGCGGCCTGCGGGCAGGTCGCCAGCCCCTCCTCCAGCGCAGCCAGCATCAGCGACTGCAGAAACATGCCGCAATCGATCCACGAGCCGGCCTCCATCGTCGCATCGACAAAACAGAACAGCATGACCGGCGCATCGAAGGCGCGGTAATTGGCCGCCCACTGCTCCTGTCGTCGCTCCTTGTCACCGCGCTTGATGCCGAGCGCCGCATAGAGCTGCAGGCCGCAGGCGGAGCGCCGTTGCAGATGGGGCGGTTGCCAGCGAACCGGATAATAGCGGTAGTCCATGCGCCCCGGCTCGCCGTCGCGGAACGTCCGCTCCAGGCGCTGCTGTAAAGCCGCCTTGGCTTTGCCGCTGACGACAGCCAGCTGCCAGGGCTGGGTGTTGGCCCAGCTGGGCGCATGGCGCGCGGCATCGAGTACTCGTTCGATGACGCTCCGCCCGACCGGCCTGTCGAGATAGGCGCGTACCGACTTGCGTTGCAGCAGTGCGTCCCGGACGTTCATCGTATCGGCGCTGTCATTGCCGGCGATAGATGCCGGTCAGGGTTGTTTCGGCAATCACATGCCCCTGCATGGCCGCTGTCAGCGCGGCTCTGTCGGGCGTGCCCGGATCGGGCAGGCGGCTATCGAGCGCATAGAGCGTGAAGATATAGCGGTGACGGCCGCGCGGCGGGCACGGGCCGCCATAGCCGCGGCGCTGCCAGTCGTTGATGCCGCTGCGTGCGCCGGACGGCAGCTCGGAGAGGCCGGCCGGGAGCCGGCCGAGATCCGGCGGCAGGTTATAGAGCAGCCAGTGCGTCCAGATTATCGTCGGCGCCTGCGGATCCGGCGCATCCGGATCGGTTATGATCAGGGCCAGTGAGCGCGCTCCGGCGGGCGGCTGGGAGATAATCAGCGGCGGCGAGATATCCTCGCCCTGGCAGGTGAAGCGGACCGGTATCCGGCTGTGGTCGGAAAATGCCGGACTGGCGATTGTGAAGGACGTATGCGTCTCTGTCGCAGGCTTCCCGCCGGCGCTGGCCGGCGCGGCTCCGGTCAGTAGTCCGATGACTGCGGCAATGAGATGCGCTGCCGGCATACCGGGCCTGTTCATCGACGCAATCGCATGCGCTGATAGTAGCGCAGCGTGCGATAGGCGTTGAACAGCAGAGCCGGAATCAGCGCCAGCAGATCGGCCCGGATGTTTTCGTAGGCCGGCGTGCCCGATTCATAGATGCCGTATGCAGCGCACTGCAGAAGCAGCAGCAGCGCCGGCATGATATGGCCGATGCGGATCATCCATGCCATCGGCAGCAGCATCAACGCGAGGATAAGGACGACCAGCGCGATTCTGATGCTGTCGCTCAGCCCGGGCGCAGCCATATGGGCCCGGATGTATGCGACGTTCTGTTCGCTGTAGGGGTAGAGTTCGATCACATTCGCGCCATTGCTGAAGATGATCCACTGCTTGCCGGCGATGCGATCCAGCGGTTGTCCTTTCCAGATCATCGCCTGTGCGGCCGCCTGTTCGTCGTAGGCCTTGGTGCCGTAGAGCAGTGGTACGAAGCCGACCGCAGCCGGCGTCTGGCCGCGCAGCTGTTCGGTGATGCGCAGCTGCGCGACCGGCAGGGGGGGCATTTCCTTATTCAGCTGTTGCAGTGTGACCGAATCGATCGAGGCGACGGCAATGCTCAGATAGCTCAGCGAGAGCAGGGAGGCATCGATCGAGGCAGGCTTGGCAGCCTGTTGCTGTGTTTCGGCTGGCGCAGCGGCGGCAAATCCGGGCCAGCAGAGCAGCGTCGTTGCGATAATGAGCAGATAACGGAGGCCGAATCGGTTCATGGGCTGATTCTATACCGGATATGCGCCGGATGTCTGCATGCGGAATTATGCCGGTCACGCCGGCGCAGGCAAAAAAACGGCGCGCCGTTTGGCGCGCCGATCCCTTCGAGAGAAGTTGATTGCTACAATTATGAGCCCCCGTGTACCGAGCGCAGCGAGTTCGGCGTACCGGGCAGGCTGCCGGGGCCGGGCGTGCCGGTCGAGCCGTCGGCGCAGATGCAGGAGGCGATGCCGGGCGGGCAGATGCAGCTGCTGCCGTTACCGCCGCCATTGTTGTTACCACCTGTCGCGGAGTCCTTGCCGCCGTTGTTGTCCTTCGATCCCTTGTCTTTCGAATCCTTGTCTTTGGAGTCTTTATCCTTTGAGTCCTTGTCTTTGGAATCCTTATCCTTGGAGTCTTTATCCTTCGAGTCCTTGTGTTTGGAGTCTTTGTCTTTGGAATCCTCCTTTTTCGAGTTCTTGTGCTTGGAGTCCTTGCTGTTCTTGTGCTTGGAGTCCTTGCTGTCTCCGGCGATGGCCGACGGCACGGCGAGCGACAGCGCACCCTTCTCCGCGCTGAAAGCAAAGCCGAGCATGGTTGCCAGCATTACAATAAACAGTGCATTTTTTTTCATAACTCTTCTCCTCTGGCAACAGCATCAGGCTGCGCCCTGTTCGCAAATTGTTGAACGGTTGAAGCATAGCGCCTGTCATGCCGGTAAAGCTGCGACCCTGATCACCATCAGGGCGCTTGTTGCGGCGACAGGCCTATCACTGACTCTATCGGCACAACTGTCGCCGACTTTAAGAACAAAGCAGGCGCCCCTGCCGGGACGCCTGTTGCTATCGGAATTGGTGGGTCAGAATGAGCGGAAACGGGATGGCTTCATGACCGTGGCCAATGTTTCTTCATCATCGTCATTGCCGGCTGCGCTGGCCGGCAGATTGTTAATATCCTGATATTCGCTGCCATCGGCATGGTAGCAGGTGGCAACGCCGGCCGGACAATGCAGGGTTGTAGCTACGGCCATTGCTTCAGCAG
>CAYSMR010000024.1:0-14078 GCA_964432195.1 uncultured Zetaproteobacteria bacterium
TTCAAAGGCCTGCTCGACCAGCGATCGATAGATCTCCTCGCGCTCATCCACCTGCTGGTCAAGCTGGCGCGACTCGGTAATATCGAGCATCGAACCGATCAGCTCGTCCGGGCGTCCGTCCCTGCCCCGGTTCAGGCAGGCGTGATCGCGCAACCAGCGCCAGTTGCCCGCATTGTCGGCAAAGCGGTAGACCCGCTCGAATTCGCCGCTCTCCATCATCTGCTCGATGCTGCACTCAACCTCGCGCCGGTCATCCGGATGAATATGCGACTCCCACCACTCCGGCTGCAGACACTGCTGCTGCTGATAACCGAGTATATCGCACACCGATGCGCTAATATAGGTCAGCACAAAGCGCTGCCGCGCCATCTGCCATTCACTGCGGTAGAGCACAGCCGGTGACACCGCAACAATGCGCTCCAGCTCCGCCTTTTCGCTGAGCAGTCGGTCCGCTGTCTGCTCAAAACGCTGGCGGAAGTGGTGCATCACCTTCCCCTCCAGACCGCGGATCACGTCGAGCTGGGTCACAATACCGACCGGATGCCGGTCGTCATCGATAATGACCAATCTTCGAAATCCATGCTTGCGCATCAGCAGGGCGGCATCGAGCAGTGAATCATCGGCGCGCATCGTGATCAGCGGCTCGCTCATCACTGCACCGAGTGTCAACGCACCGATATCTGCTCCTGTTGCAATCAGGCCGGTCGCATCGCGTTTGGTAAACGCGCCGCAGGCGCGCCCCTGACGCAACGCGACGATGCAGGAGATATGGCGCTCATCCATCTGCGCCAGTATCGAATCAAGCGGCGTCTCCGGGTCCGCACTGATGACATCCTCACTCATCACGCTGGCCACCGGTTTGATGCACAGAAAATCATCAAATTCGGCAGCTTTCAGAATATCACTGAAGGTCAGCACCCCCTCCAGCCGACCATCCGGGCGAATCACGACGAGGTGGCTCATGCGGTGCTGCAGCAATATTTCGAATGCCTCGTAGATACTATGATCAGTCTTAATTGAAATCACCGGCGCGGATAGAACATCGGCGACCGGCATTGCGGCAGGATCTGTACCATCACAACCATAACAACGGGCAATACGTACCAGATCGGCTTCGGTAATAATGCCGACGGGGCGCTCCGCCTCGACTGCCACCAGACAGGAAATATGCCGTTCGTGCATCAGCCGCGCGGCGGCCGCCACGCTGCCATCCGGCGAGATCGTCACCACTGCTCGCGTCAGCGCATCCCGAATCGTCAGGCACATGCAGAACGCTCCGAGCGCTCTGCAGCGCCGCCGCAGCGCCCTGTGCTGTCGCTCAACTCAACCGGCATGCGCACGCGATGCATTTCTGTCCATCAATAGAGCTGTCCATAGAATTATAACAAGCAATCATAGTGCCAAGCACTACTGTCCGGAAGGCGCCTTTATAGGCAACTCGCGACTGATGCCGACCACGGCGGCCGGGATGATCAGCAGGTTGAGCAGCGGCACCAGCATCAGCAGCATCGCCGTGCCGGCAAAGCCGAAATAGAACCAGCGCTGCCGTTTCAACTCGCTGCTACGCGCCCGGAAACCCCAGCCCCGCCGCGTTGCCGGCGTATCAATCAGTTCATAGCTCAGAAAACGGATACCGCCATAACTCCACAGCGCCGTCGCCAGCGGCGGCAACCAGAAGCAGAGCAGCGCCGCACTCCCCCACAGCGCCAGGCCGAACAGCGGCCGCAGCGAATTGGCCAGGCTCTCCAGCACCAGTCCGAACCAGCCCTGCGAATACTCCTCCAGCCTGATCCCGGAGAGCTGCTCGCTGCGCGCAGCCAACTCATCAAGCCACGGCGCAGCCGCTGCCGAACCGAGCATCACAAACGCCAGCACGCCGCAGATCATCGCCAGCACAACAGCCAGCAGACCGGCCAGCCACGACAGCAGCTGCCAGTACCATGCGTCGCCGGTCGGCATCCACAGCGCGGTCAGATAATCAACCAGCCAGAATGCACCGGCCGAGATCGCCACCATCATCAGCAGCAACAGCGCCAGCATACGCCACAGGATTGCCCGCAACACCGGCGTCAGCAGCAGCCGGCGCAAGCCGTCCAGCAGCGTCATTGCCCCCTGCATCATCGATCCAGCTCCAGATCGCGCACAATACGTTCGGCCGCGACCAGATCCGCGCCGGCCACCAGCACGCGCGCATCCATGACGCTGGGCAGCGGCAGCAACGCATTCATGCCGGCATTCTCGATACGGAAATCGATTGCCCGGTCAGTGAGCGCATCGGCGAGGACCTGCAACAGTACCGGGTCGGAGAGTCTCAACAGTTCAACCATGCCGCCATCCTTATCAATTCATGCGCGCGCGTCACGCACGACTGAGGACGCAAAACTGTGATCCCGGTCACAGCGCTCCGTTCGCGTTTGCCGCTATATTCGAAGCCATCACGATAACCGTTCCACGGAGGCGCATATGCCAGCCAGTTTCCATATCAAGGACAGCAAAGAACATTTTCACTTCATTCCGGCCGCCTATCGGGAGGAAGTCAAACTCGCGCTGGCGGTGCCGTTCGGCCTAGCTTGCCTGACACTGTTTATCATGCTCGGACTGCACGGCTGATCTGTCCCTCGCAGGTCTCCGGCCTGCACGCTATTTGAACAAGCAGCCGGTTGCCTTCCGGCCATACTGGTTTATCATACAGTTGATGAGTAAAAAACTCTCGCTGAAGGCGCAGATCGGCAAAATACTGGAGATGGATGTGGCGGATATCGCCAGCCTGCCGGCCCTGTTTCGCCACACGACGCGGCTGCTGCGCTTCTCGATCCGCGTTGTCGATCGCTTTATCAACGATAAATGCATTCAGCGCGCATCGGCGCTCGCCTATGCATCGCTGCTGGCCACGGTGCCGATGGTGGCGCTCGGTTTTTCGGTCTTTACGAGCTTTCAGGCCTTTGATGCGATCGCCGGCAGCGTCAGCGATGCGCTGCTGAAATATCTGCTGCCAACCAGTCAGCAGGCCGTGCAGGACTATCTGGGCAGCGTAGCCGACAAAACCACGGCGATCTCGGTGTTCGGCGTTATCGGCCTGCTGTTCACGGCCACCGCGCTGCTGAACACGATCGAGGAGGCGTTCAACGATATCTGGCGCATTACCCGGGCGCGCCCGTGGCTCTCCAAGTTCATCACCTTCTGGGCAACGCTGACGCTGGCTCCTATCCTGATCGGCGCATCAATCACGATCACCTCCTACTTTGCTGCGCTGCCGGTGATCAGCCATGTCGCCGAGGGTGCCTCCTATATCAGCGAGGCACCGTTTCTGGTGCCGTGGCTGATGTCATCGCTGGCGATGGCGACGCTCTACTCGGTACTGCCCAACACGACTGTACCGTTCCGCTATGCCGCCGTCGGCGGGCTGGTCGCCGGCGCGCTGTTTGAGTGGGCCAAATCCGGCTTCGCCTTCTATGTAACCGAGGTCGCCAATTACGAGCAGCTCTACGGCGCACTCTCGACGCTGCCGGTCTTCCTGATCTGGATCTATCTGATCTGGGTCATCGTGCTGCTCGGTTCCGAAGTCGCATTCTGCCTGCAGCATCCGGAACAGTCGCACCGTCGCCACAGCAGTTTCCAGAAGCCGGGCATCCGTCAGTTCTATTCGCACCTGATTCTGCTGCGCGCCTGCCAGGCGCTGCTGCGCGGCGATACGCTGCGGATGTATGAACTGATCGAAGAGACCGATCTGCCCAGCAACATTCTGCAGGAGTGGCTGGATCAGCTCTGCGCGATCGGCCTGCTGCGCCGCACCGGCGACAATGATGAACCGGGCTGGATGCCGGCCTTCGACGCCGGCCGAATGACGCTGTTTGAAATCTTCAGCCGGCTCAATGAAACGCCAATGGAAGTGCCCGAACAGTGGCGGGAGACATCACTGGGACGGCAGCTGGCCGGACTCTATTTTCGGCTGGCGCGGGAGCGCTCCGGGCTGCTGGAGAAGCTGAGCATGCGCGACATCATCGAGCGCGAGCAGGAAAATGATGACGCCAGGGCCGCAGTTCTGAAAGAGTACGACGCATGACCCGATTAATGATTGCCGATTCCGAACACAATGCCGATATGCTCTATGCGGCCGGCATGTTCGTGCCCGATCCGTTTATTGCCATCGAAATCGATGGCAGCTGGCACGGCCTGCTGTCGCCGCTGGAGGTCGATCGCGCCCGCAAGCAGTCCCGCTTCGACGAGATCCATCTCGACAGCCCGTGGCGACAGCAGGCTGCGCAGCTCTCTCGCCACGGCCTAGCCGGCGTCGCCGCAGCGTTCCTGCACAGCCGCAAGATCAGCGAGATCAGCGTGCCCGACTGGTTCCCGCTCGGATTCGCCGAGCAGCTGCGCAGCTGGGGTTTCAGCGTCAGACCGGCAAACGGGCCGTTTTTTCCGGCCCGCGCCGTCAAAAGCGAGCAGGAGATCCGTCAGCTGGTGCGGGCCGAACGACTCACCCGCCGCGCCATGCAGCAGGCTGAAGGCTATCTGGCCGCCTGCGGCGTCGGCGATGATGGCGTGCTGCGCGAGCATGGCAGCGGCAAGCGAGTGAAATCGGCCGATGTGCGGCGCGTCATCGAAACCTTCCTGATTGGCAACGGCGCAATGCCGGCGCACACGATTGTTGCCTGTGGTCGCGAAGGCGCTGATCCGCACAATATCGGCCGCGGTTTTATCCGCGCCGCCCAGCCGATCATTATCGACATCTTTCCGCGCCTGCTCGATTCCGGTTACTGGGGCGATATGACCCGCACCTATGTCAAGGGGCGTGCCGATGCGGCGATCAGGAAACTCTACCGGACTGTGCGCGAAGGTCAGGATATCGGCCTGTCGATGGTCGCAGCCGGCGTCGACGGCGCGCAGATCCACCGCGCCATTACGGACCATTTCGACCGTCAGGGATTCCCGACCGGCAGCGTGCGCGGCAAGCAAAGCGGGTTCTTCCACGGTACCGGCCATGGCGTCGGCCTGGAGATTCACGAAGCGCCGCGCATCTCCGTCAATGGCGACTGCCTACGCGCCGGTCAGGTCGTGACCGTCGAGCCAGGTCTCTATTATCCGGGCCTGGGCGGCGTGCGCATTGAGGATATGGTCGTTGTCCGTGACGGCGGCTGCGACAATCTGACCCGCCACAAGCGACGACTGGAGATCGAATGACCCGGCGGGCAGCGGCTTACTCCCTCGCCTCACTGCGGCGCAGAATTTTCATACCGCCCATTTTCCACAATACGACGCCGCCGGGCAGCGCCGCAACCAGCAGCACCAGCACCCACAATGCGGCCATCGCGCCGGCCTCCTCGGCCGATGCGCCGAACCAGGTCGCTAGTCCGACATAACCGGCCTCGCGGATGCCAAAGCCGTTGAACGATACCGGCAGCGCCGACGCCAGCGCGACCAGGCAGACCATGAAACCGAATGCGAACCAGCTCATCTCCATGCCGACCGCCGCCCCGAGCAGCACATGCGCCTGCACGACCAGCGTCTGAAACAGGATCGACAGCGGCAGACTGCGCCACCATGCGCGCTGGAACGGGCGACTGGTCAGTGGCAGCGATTTCCAGCCGGAGAAGCGACCGCTCCACGCCGATCCGGCCAGATACGACCACCAGTACGGCGAGCTGAGCAGGATGATCAGTAGCGTGAACAGGCCGGCATTCCAGAGCAGCAGCCACAGGCCCGGAATATCAAGAAACAGCATGCAGAACGAAACCAGCAGACCGAGCCCGAGCACGCCGTTGACGCGCTCCAGAATGACGCTGGCGGCAGCCGGCCAGCCGGCGTTTTCGCGGTCGCGCGCCAGCAGCCAGCCGCGCGCCACATCGCCGCCGATCGTCGACGGCAGAAACAGGCTCAGGAACATGCCGAGGAAATAGATCTGGATTTTCCGGATCGCGATGACGGCCAGCCCCAGCCCCCGCACCAACCAGATCCAGCGCACCGCCGAGATCGTCTGGCCGAAGATCATGCAGGCGCAGGCCAGCGCCACCAGTGTCCAGTCAGCGCGCCTGAGCAGTTCGAAAACGCTGGAGAGATCCAGCGCCCAGCCCAGATAGGCCAGCATCAACAGCGATAATATCAGTTTCACCCAGAACATCCGTTCCTCCCCGGTTGATCAGCCATCCCCGTTCAGCCACGCAAGCAGCCGCTCCCTGAGCTGCGCCGGATCATCGTGCAGCAGCACCCGCTTGCGACGGGCGCTCAGCCCGGCCGTGATCTCCACTCCTGATCGCGGTAATGCCAATGCATCGGCCAGCAGTCGCACAACCGCCCGGTTCGCCTTCCCGTCCTGCGCCGCCTCGGCGATCGCGATTTTGACCGCATCGCCGTGCAGCCCGCGCAGGCTCGGCCGTCTGGCGCCGGGCTGAACATGAAGATTCAGATAGAGCCCGTCGCTGCCTTCGCTGCACAGCGTATCCAGCTCTGCGAACGTCACCAAGTCAGCCGCCGATCAACGGATAGGCGATGCGATTGAGCGTGGCGACGAGAAAATTGTCCAGAAACATGATGATCAGCAGCACGATCAGCGGCGAGAAATCGATGCCGCTGATATAGGGCACCCGCTTGCGTACCGGAAACAACAGCGGTTCGGAAAGCTGAATAATAATGCGCACGATCTGATTGTAGGGGTCGGGCGAAACCCACGACAGCACGGCGCGGGCGATAATCACAATCGTCGCCGTCATCAGCAGAATATGCAGCACCCCGGCTACAGCCTGTAAAAAATAACCCAGCACAAACATGATCAGCTCAGCTCCTCGGATCGTCTGCTCGCCGCAAGCACGGCCTGCCGCACCGCTGCCGGCAAGCCCATCTCATACATCACATCCAGCGCCGCCTGCGTCGTGCCGCCCGGGCTGGTGACCTGATGCCGCAACGCTTCAGCCGTTCGCCCGCTCTCGGCTAGCATTTTTCCAGCCCCGAGCGCGGTTTGGGCCGCCAGTTTGGCCGCAACCGCCTCATCGAGCCCCAGCTTGACACCGGCGGCCTGCATCACCTCGGCCAGCAGAAAGAAGTAGGCCGGACCGCTGCCGGAGACGGCCGTCACCGCATGCATCATCTTCTCATCATCGACGCGCAGCGATTCGCCGCAGGCATTGAGCAGGTATTCGCAGCGCTGCTTATGAATCTCTGCGGCATGGCTGAATAACACCGACATGCCGGCGCCGACCAGAGCCGGGGTATTGGGCATCACGCGCACAATATGCGTCTGCTCACCCAGCCATGCCTGCAGCGAAGCCGTCGTAACGCCGGCCGCAATGCTGACCAGCGTCGCATCCGCCTTCAAATGGGCCGGCAGCGTGTCCACAGCCTGCCGCATCTGCTGCGGCTTGACAGCCAGCACGATCATATCCGCGCCGGCGGCCGCTATACTGTTCTCGGCCACGCAGCGCACCTGATACTGCTGCGCCAGCGCGTCACGCCGGGCTGCCTGCGGCTCGGCCACGCAGATGCGCTCGCCGGCATGGCCGCCGCGACGCAGTCCGGCAATCAATGCCTCGGCCATATTGCCGCCGCCGATAAATGCGATATTCAGTTTCTGCATTGTTTCTCCTGCTCCAGTTCCACTGTTTCTGCTGACAAGTCCGCCGTGTCCTGTTCAGCCGACTGCCTGCGCACATCCATCTCCGCGAACAGCACAGAGCCCAGACGCACCATCGTCGCCCCCTCCTGCACGGCCAGCCGGAAATCGCCGCTCATGCCCATGCAGAGCTCTGCATGAGCACCAAATATATCATCGCGCAGCCGCCGCATGCGTTGAAACGCCTGCCGAATCTCGCTCTCATCCGGCGTGCGCGGCGCCATGCACATCAGCCCTGCCGGCTGCAACCCGTCCACGCCCGCCAGCGTCTCAACCAGCGCCGCAGCCGCATCGGGCTGCACGCCGCGCTGCCCCGGCGCGTTGGCGATATTGATCTGCGCCAGCACCGGCAGCGTGCGCTCGCCGACATGACGCGCCACGGCTCGCGCCGTTTCCGGATCGTCGCAGCTGTGCCACATCGCCGCATGACGGCCGATATACTTGGCCTTGTTCTTCTGCACCGGCCCGATCATATGCCATGCGCAGGCGGGCCAGCGCATGGTCCGGTCGCGCAGATGCTGCGGGCGCGATTCGCCAAACTGCCTGTGCCCGGCATCGATCAGCATCTGCACGGCCGAATCGGGCGCATACTTGCTGACCGCCAGCATCGCGACGCCGGCCCGCTCCAACTCGCCGGAAAGCGTGCGATAGCGCTGCAACAGCGATTCCGACATCTCTATGCCTCCGCCGCATCCCAGCGCACGCGCTGATCCAGCGCGTGATTCAGGGTGTGTTCGTCGAGGTATTCCAGCTCGCCGCCGTCCGGCACACCGCGCGCGATGCGCGAAATCCGCACATCTCCATGCTGCTGATAGCGATTGGCCAGATAGTGGGCCGTCGCCTCGCCGTCGACGGTTGCGCTGGTGGCCAGGATCAGTTCGGCAACCCCTTGCCCGATACGCCGGTCCAGCGCGGCCAGCCGGAGCTGCTCCGGACCAATGCCATCGATCGGACTCAGACGCCCGCCCAGCACATGGTAGCAGCCGCGATAGGCGTGACCGCGCTCCATCATCAGCACATCCACCGGCTGCTCGACCAGACAGATCAGCGAATGATCGCGATTCGCGTCACCGCAGAACTGGCAATGCCCCTGCTCGGCAAAACAGCCGCAGTCATCACAGAAGCCGACCTGTTCATGCAGCGCATCAAGCGCGCCGGCCAGCTGTTTCGCATCGGCAGCCGGCCGTGACAGCAGGTTCAGCCCGAGCCGCATCGCGCTCTTCGGGCCGATGCCCGGCAGACTGGCCAGCATCTCGATCACGCGCGCCAGCGGCGCCGGGACGCCGGGCAGATGATTCACAGAGAAAAACCAGGCGGCAGCGGCATGCCGGACATCAGACTCTGCTGCTTCTGTTTCTGCACATCACTGACCTTCTGTGAGGCCTGATTAAACGCCGCAGCGACCAGATCCTCGATCAGCCCCTTGTCCTGCTCCTCCCAGACCGAGGCGTCGATGTCGACGCGGCGCACAATCTGATCACCACCCATCGTGACCCGGACCATACCGCCGCCGGACTCGCCGGTGACCTCCATCTCCGCCAGCTCGGCCTGCATCTGCTTCATGTTTTCCTGCATCTTCTTGGCTTGCTGCATCATTTTTGCAATGTTCATCGATCTGCTCCTGTCTATCCTGTTTCACTGTGTTACATAAAGATTCGAATGAATCGTCTATTCAATTATTCCATTCGAATGAATCGTCTATTCAATTATTCCGGACCCTCATCAGCAACGCCGGCCGGCAATACCTTGACCAGCTTGGCGTCCATTTCGCGCATCAGCGCCTGCACATGCGGGTCATCCTCAGCCCCCTTGCGCAGCCGCGCCTCCTCAAGGCGCGCCTGTCTGGCGCGCTCCTGCGACAACGATTCGCCCTGTCGGCCGCCCTGCTGCTCGACCTGCGACTCCCATAACACCTCGCGCCCGAGCCACTCTGCAAAGGCCAGCCGGTCGGGAGCCGCGATAGCGCGCTGCTGATGCGCATCGAGCGCCAGCCGCACGGTATCGGCAAACTCCAGACAGATTACATGATCGAGCATGGCCGACACGCCCGGCTTGATCTCGCCGAAGGCCTCGACAGCCGCCCGCCAGTCGGAGAAGCGCCGGCCGGCCGGCGCATCATCGGCCAGCGGCAGCGCATCGGTCTCCGGCGCGCCCTGCCTGTCCGGCAGGGATGCAGCGTCCTCCTGTGCAATCGCCTGCGCAGGCGATTGCGCTGCGGCGTCCGCAGCAGGATTCGCAACCGGTGCAGACGGCAGCGCATCGCTGCGCGGATCGGCTGTTTCGGCATCTACGCTATGGGAGTCCGGAGCCGCGCCAATCTCGGCGATATCCCGGAACGGCGGCGTTTGCGCAGGTCGCGCCGGCGCATCGGCAACAGCGGAGATCGCATTCAGGCCGCACAGCCGCATCAGCACCATCTCCGCGCCGACGCGCTCATCAACCAGCGCCAGATCGCGAATGCCGTTGATCAGGGCCTGATAACGCAGATCCAGCCCGGCCGCATCCAGCCTCGTCGCCTGTCGCTGCAGCCAGTCGCGATGTTCGCCATCAAGTTCATCATCCAGCAGACCGGCATCCACCTGTACGCAGGCCAGCTGATGCCACAGCCGGCTCAGGGACTCCAGCAGCGTGCGCGCGCCGCAGCCCCTGCCGACCGCATCGCGCAGGCACTGTACAGCCGCCGCCGCATCGGCCGCAAACAGATGTTCGGAGAGCGTACGCGTCAGCTGATGACCGACCATGCCGAGCGCCTGCATAACGTCATCGGCGCTGACCTGTCCGGATGCATAGGCCAGCACCCGCTCGGCCAGCGACAGCGCATCGCGCACGCTGCCGTCGG
Organism: uncultured Zetaproteobacteria bacterium; assembly: GCA_964432195.1. Classification (GTDB taxonomy): domain Bacteria; phylum Pseudomonadota; class Zetaproteobacteria; order Mariprofundales; family Mariprofundaceae; genus Mariprofundus. The sequence goes on from CAYSMR010000024.1 coordinate 10,443, forward strand.
CGGCGCGGGCAATCGCGGCCACGGCATCGGCGTCGGCCGTGATGCTTTCGCGCTCGAATACATGACTCAGATAGGCGGCAATCTCGCCCTGCCCGAGCCGTCGCAGATCAAAGCGCTGACAGCGGGAGCGCACCGTAACCGGCAGCTTGTCCGACTCGGTTGTGGCGAGAATAAACATCACATAGGCCGGCGGCTCTTCCAGCGTTTTCAGCAGCGCATTGAAGGCGCTCTTGGAGAGCATGTGCGCCTCATCGATAATATAGATCTTGCGTTTGAGCGAGGCCGGCGGATAACGCACCCCGTCGAGGATCTCGCGCACATCGTCGACGCCGGTATGGCTGGCCGCATCCATCTCCTGCACATCGAGATTGGAGCCGTCGGCAATGCCGCGGCAGGCTGCGCATGCCCCGCAGGGCTCGCCGTCCACAGGCTGCTCGCAGTTGACCGCCATCGCCATCAGGCGCGCAATCGTTGTCTTGCCGACGCCGCGAATGCCGCAGAGCAGATAGGCATGGGCGAGATTGCCGCTGGCCAGTGCGTTTTTCAGCGTGCGCACAACCACGTCCTGACCGATCAGATCAGCGAATTTCTGCGGCCGCCAGCGCCGCGCCAGTACCAGATAAGACATGTCAGCGACTCTACGGTTTGACTGCCGCTGCGCAATGCCCTTCATCGGCAAGCCGATGCCACAGGCGAAAAACAAAAAAGCCCGCGACAAATCACAGGCTTTTTAACAATACGGCATGCTCGAGTTCAGTCGAGACGGGTGCGCTCTTCCTGCTCCTGGGCGGTTTTGCACTCGATACAAAGCGTCGTCACCGGACGTGCCTGCAGGCGTTTGATACTGATATCGCCACCGCACGCTTCACATTCGCCGAATTCGCCCTCCTTGATGCGCTCCAGCGCCTGGTCGATCTTCTTGATCAGCTTGCGCTCACGGTCCTTGATACGCAGTTCGAAATTACGATCGGTCTCCATGCTGGCCTGATCAGTCGGATCCGGAAACGAAGTCTGTTCCAGCTCATGCATAGCCTGCACGTTGACGCTCTGCCCGACCTCCAGTTCAGCCTTCCACTCGATCAGCTGCTTTTCAAAATCTGCCAATTGTGACTTGGTCAGTGCCATCTCATCCTCCTGCCAGCAAGCGATTCCGAAACCGAAATCGCCAAAAGGGCGCGAACCTTAGCGACTCTTGCGAAGAGAGTAAATAAAGGCCGCGTCAGTGGATTATAACCACTGAACACAGAAAATACGAGTACCTGTTGCACGCGACATCGCCGCCTTCCCGCCCTACCATTGCGGCCATGAAGAATTCGCCGGCAACACCCACGCATCCGGGCATGCGCATCGCCATTATCGGCGGCGGCGTATGCGGCTTAACGGCCGCACTGCGTCTGGCCGAGCGCGGCATCGGCGTGGAGCTGTTCGAGGCGGCCTCGCAGCCGGGCGGACGCACCCGTTCATTCCGGGATTCCGCAACCGACCAATGGTGTGATAACGGACCACATCTGATCAACGGCGCCTATCAGGCCACGCTGCAGCTGCTGAGCGACTGCCATGCCGAAGAGTTCGTCAGTTGGCAGGAGTCGCTGACGCTGCCGCTGTGGGATGCGAAACGGGGCCATTTTACGCTGGCCCCATCCAAGCGACTGCCATTTTCACTGGCGCTGCTGCTGGCCGTGCGCGGCATGCCCGGCCACGACTGGCGTTCGGCGCTGGCCATGCTGCGCCTGCAACGGGCGATCAACCACGGCAACGAGCCGTCTGTTGCCGCGCTTATGCGCCGCTGCCGAGCGCCGGAAGCCCTGATACGCGACATGATCGAACCGATCTGCCTCGGCACGATGAATGAGGATCTGGCAAGCGCCGACGCCGCAAGTTTCGAGCGCGTGCTTAACGAGAGTTTCGCATCGGCAGCTAATGCGCGGCTCGGCTGGTTCAACGCACCGCTGCAGCAGGCGCTGGTTGAACCGCTGATTTGTCAGTGCCGGGCGGTCGGCGCGCGCATCCATACCCGCACCAGCGTGCGCTCGCTGCAACAACAGCATGGGCGGATTGAGATCAATCAACGCAGCTTTGATGCATGCATTATTGCGCTGCCGGCCCATGCCAGAAACCGACTGCTGTCGATCGGCGCCCCCGTCGAGACTCGCGCCATTATCAATATCCATCTCTGGTATCGGGATCTCCCCCCCCTGCCCGCCCCGTTTATCGGCGGCATCGGCACCCTCGGCCAGTGGTTTTTCGATGTCTCATCCCAGATGACGCATCCGTATCACCCGAACCCGGTGCTGCGCCACCTCTGCACTGTAATCAGCAACGCAGACCAGCTGACGCACCGCATCTCAGGAGAGACACTGAAGAAGCAGATCAACAGCGAACTCGCGGCGATATACGACACCTCTCTCACCCCTGCTCATACGCGCATCATCCACGAGAAGCGGGCCACCGTACTGGTCCGCCCACAGCGCGTTGCTCATGCCGGGCCGCGCATCATCGACGCATCGGAATCGCCGCAACCGGGTGAACTGCCCGCAACAATCGAATCTGCCGTACAGCGCGGTGAAAAAGCAGCCGCTGCAATCATCAACAGCGCCTGATTGCCATATTTTATCCACCACTGCAAGCAGTCGTTCACATCCTGCTCGTCCAATATTACAAGCCATGGCATTTATTCAAGGACTTGTCGTAAATACTTGTTTTTATTTGACTTTCATATATGCCTTATTTTTAGGCACCTCTCCAACATGACACGCAGATGTAACAAATGCAGGGCATCGACCCGCTTTGCCCACAAAGTTATCCACAGCTTCTGTGGATACCCCTGTAAGCCCCTGAAAATAGAGCCGGCAACGCCAGGTAACACTGACCATTGCGCGATACAATGCCGCTCTCTATGATACTGCAATGGCAGACAAACCGTTCCGAACCCCGACAGTTTCAGACCGCGTCATCGAGGAGATCGACCGGGCGCTGAATAACATCTTTTGCAAGCAGGTCAGCTCGCGCAACTACCCGGCCGCTGACGCCGGCGAGAACGATAGCTTGAGCCGCGAACAGAAACGGGCAGCAGCCGGACTGATGCGGGTCAATCATGCCGGCGAAATGGCAGCGCAGGCCCTCTATCAGGGACAGAGCCTGACTGCGCGCGATCCGAAACTGGCCGACAAGCTCAAACATGCCTCGATCGAGGAGGCCGACCACCTGAACTGGTGCCGCAACCGGCTGGAGGAGCTGGGCGAACGCCCGTCGATCTTCGATCCGCTCTGGTATGCAGGCTCCTTTGCGATCGGCATGGCTGCAGGCATTGCCGGCGACCGCTGGAATCTCGGATTTCTTGCAGAGACAGAGCATCAGGTCGTACGCCATCTGGACAGCCACCTGGAGCGACTGCCGGAAAATGATACGCGCAGCCGGGCCATCGTCGAACAGATGAAGATTGATGAACAGGGCCATGCCGATCTGGCCGAACAGCTCGGCGCAGCCCCGCTGCCCGCTCCGGTCAAACAGCTGATGCAACTGACCTCGAAGGTCATGACCTCGCTGGCGGAAAAGGTATAAACGCTTCCACAGCGGCGCAGCCAGCATGACGCCTGGCGGCCGCGATGATATGGTTCGCGCCTCATTATTCCATAT
>CAYSMR010000025.1:0-14067 GCA_964432195.1 uncultured Zetaproteobacteria bacterium
TGTTAACTGCATGAAACAATTATACATATTTCAATTAATGTTAACAGGTCCTAGGGAAACGCTGAATAAATCAGCACTTCCTTAGTCGCCCGCTTTGTCGATATGCGATCCATCTGCGGATAGGGGATCGAGATGCAGGCCTCGTCGAAGGCGAGCTTGATCTGTTCGATCAGATCGTAGCGCACGCCCCAGTAGTCGCCGGACTTGACCCACGGGCGGACATTGAAATTGACGCTGGAGTCGGCCAGTTCGGCGACGGCGACCAGCGGTGCGGGCTCATTCAGGATGCGTTCGTCGGCCACGAGAATCTCCTGCATGATCTGCTTGGCCTTGCGGATATCGTCGTCGTAGCCGATGCCGAACACGCATATCGATGCGGCGCGTGTCGCAGGCCGAGTTGTTGGTGATCGTGCCGTCGTAGATCGCGCCGTTGGGCGCGATGATTTCACGGTTGTCACCGGTATTCAGGCGGGTGCTGAAGATGCCGATCTCCTCGACGACGCCGGTCGCCTCGATAAAGTGGCCGACCTTGAACGGACGGAAGATGATCAGCAGCCCGCCGGCGGCGAAGTTCTGCAGCGAGCCCTGCAGTGCCAGCCCGACCGCGAGGCCTGCCGCGCCGATCAGCGCGATGAACGAGGTTGTATCGACGCCGAGCTGATCGAGCGCGGCGATAATAATGAACAGCAGCAGCGCATTGAGAATCGAGTGCACAAAACTGACCAGCATCGCATCCATCTTGGCCCGCACCAGTATCTTGTCGACGACATTCAGCAGCATGCCGGCCAGCCAGCGGCCGATGACGAAAATCACCAGCGCCATGGCGATATTGATGCTCCACGGGATCAGATAGAGATTGATCATCTCCTGAATATTGGCTGAATCCGGTATGGGTTGCCCTCCCCGCATCGTTGACTGTTAAGGCAGCGCTGAGTTGTTCAGTTCGTGCAAGCTCCGGAAAAAACACTTTTGCCTGCCCTTCCCGGCTGAGTACAGGCCCTTAATACGGTACGATCTTGCCATCGAATGCGACGAATTCACCTGCGGCGTAGTCGTACGCCCGTTCGATGACGGCGGCCATGCCGCGCACCGACTGCTCCACATCGATCAGGCCGCTGTGGCCGGTCATGTCGGTCTGCACCCAGCCCGGATGCAGCGTGATCACCTGCAGGCCGGACGGGGCCAGATCGACCGCCATCGATTTCGATACAATCACCAGCGCGGCCTTGGCGGCCCGGTAGGCATAGGTGCCGCCGCTGCTGTTGTCGGCGCTGGAGCCCATTTTGGAGCTGATATTGGCGATCGTCGCGCGCCCTTTGATCAGCTGGTCCAGTAGCTGCTGTACGACGCGCAGCGGGCCGACGCAGTCGATATTGAATACCTCCAGCATTGCATCGGACGTGACCCGCTGCAGCGATTGCCCGTCCTTGCCGGGGCCGTAGATGCCGGCATTGTTGACCAGCACTCCGATCGCATCGGGCAGCTCGCCGTCCGGCCCGTCATCGCGCCCGACATCCCAGCGCAGCAGGCGCAGGCGCTGCGAATCGATGCCGGTCAGTTCGCCCGGATCGCTGCGATAACAGGCCCAGACATCGTGTCCCTGTTGCAGATAGTGCCGTACGAAACCGAGCCCTATGCCGCGGTTCGCACCGGTAATCAGTATGTTCATATTGCCTCCGCTGCTACCATTGCCACATGCGAACCCTAACCGGCCATGCGCCGCCGCGCCAAACCATCGCCGCCTGCCTGCGCGGCACATGGGGCGATCGCCTGCTGCTGCTGGCGGCCCTGCTTGCAATCGCCGCGCTGTGGCTGGCGATTCAGGCCCGCATCGGCTCCGGCCCTGTTGTCGCCGCGATTTACCACGGCGATACGCTGATCGCGACCTATCCGCTGCCGCAGCCCGGCGAGCCGGCCGTGCATCTGCAGGTGGAGGGCGATCTCGGCCCGAGCGAGATTATTATCGATGAACATGGCGCGCGCATCGCCGCATCGCCCTGTTCATCGCAGCGCTGCGTGCTTTCCGGCGCGCACACCCATGCCGGCGATATCATTGCCTGCGTGCCGAACCGGATTCTGATCACGCTGCGCGGCAGCGACCGCACCGCTTTCGATGCCATTGTCGAGTAAATTGTCGAGTAATCGGTCACATAAAGGCCCGCACAGGCCGCCGGACCGGGCGACAGGGGCGTTCCCGCGTCCGCCGCTGCCGGCGCTGGAGGCAAAGGCGCGCTGGCTGGCGCTGCTGATGCTGGCCATCGGCATGCATCTGTTCGAGGCCTCGCTGCCCAGTCTGGGGCCGTGGTTCAAGCCGGGTCTGGCCAATCTGGTGACGCTGCTGGCGCTGTTGCTGATGGGTGCGCGCGCAGCATTGTCGCTGACAATCGGCCGCATTGTTGTCGGCAGTTTCCTGATCGGCACGCTGTTCACGCCGACCTTCCTGATCGCGATAGCCGGCGGCCTGAGTGCCGCGCTGGCGATGATTGCGGCATGGCGCTGGCTGCCGGGCATTTCTCTGGTCGGCGTCAGCCTGATCGGGGCGCTGACCCATATGCTGGCCCAGTTCGTGACTGTCGAGTCGCTGTTTATCCAGCAGCCGGCTCTCTACTATGCGCTGCCGGCGCTGTTGCTGCTCTCCTGCATCAGCGGCTGGATAAACGGGGCGCTGGCAGGTTATATTGCCGGCCGCCTGGGTAACGAAACAGACAACCATGAAATCACGCATACGCATTAATCCCCGACAGAAGCGGTTCAGCTTCTCATTCGCGGCCTCACTGGCCGTGCATATCCTGCTGGCCGTATTGATCACAACGCAGCAGAAGGACAAGCCGCTACCGAAAAAGGAGCAGCCGCAGATCATGGATGTGACGCTGCTCGACGATAAGAAAAGCCCGCCGACGAAGCCGGACAAGCAGGCGCATACGATCGCCAACCGCAATGCAGTCGGCAGCAGCCGCAATGCGCAGGACCGGATCACGCGCCGGGCCAGAGCGCCGATGGCCGGCCAGCCGCGCAAACAGCGACCGGCGCCGCCGAAACAGCCGAAAACACCGCCGCCGCCGGCCCAGCCGCAGCGTACCCGCATGCTGGCCAAGCGCGGTCCGGCCCCGGACAGCCGTCGCACCAGCAAGGCGCGCAAGCCGGTCAAACAGAAGGCGCACAAACAGCCGCCACGCAAGCAGGTTCCGCTGGCCAATCTGATGCCGTCGGCGATGGCGCTGTCGCAGCTGTCGCGCGATTTCGAGCGCGAGCGGCGTATGAAGCAGAAGCTCAACCGCGAGGCCGATATCCCGATCAATACGCGGCAGGTCAAATATGCGCCCTATGCGCATGCGCTGGTGCGGGCGCTGGAGGAACAGTGGCGGCCCGGGCAGGCCCGTTACGACGAGTTCTCCGCCGAGGCCAGGCAGGCGCTGGTGAAGCTGACGATCGAGCATGACGGCTCGCTCGGCGGCGTCGAGATTCTGCGTCCGAGCCCGATCCCCCAGATCAACGAGAGCGCGATCGAGGCGATTCATATGGCGGCGCCGTTCAAGGTGTTGCCGAGCTCCTGGGGGCTGGATCGGGTCAGCTTCTATCTGACCTTCGAGGTGATTGAGGATCGCTTTGTCTTCCGACCGATGTAGGGCGCTGCTGGCATGGTACCGGCAGCACGGCCGCGATCTGCCGTGGCGGCGCACGCGCGACCCATACCGCATATGGATCTCCGAGATCATGCTGCAGCAGACCCAGGTCAAAACGGTGCTGCCGCGCTATGCCGGCTGGTTCGATCTGTTCCCCGATATCGCCACGCTGGCCGCCGCCGATCCCGACAGCGTGCTCAAGGCGTGGGAGGGGCTGGGTTATTACCGCCGCGCCCGCTTCATTCACCAGGCGGCGCAGCAGATCGTCAGCGATCATCAGGGCCGTTTTCCGGATACGTTCGATGCGATCCTTTCACTGCCCGGAATCGGCCGCTCGACGGCTGGCGCGATCGCATCCTTCTGCTTCGGCGCCGTAACGCCGGTGCTCGACGGCAATGTGAAGCGGGTGCTCCGGCGCTGGCACGATCGGCCGGCGGCCGGCGAGCGGGAGCTTTGGTCGCTGGCCGATGACGCGATTGCAGTCGCCGGCGATGCGGCCGGCTGGAATCAGGCGATGATGGAGCTCGGGGCGACGCACTGTTCGTCGCGCTCGGCCGATTGTGCGGCCTGCCCGGTGCGTGACTGCTGCGCCTCGGCCGATCGCGTCATCTATGCCGGGGAACCGCGTAAAGCGGCGCCGGTGCTGGATCTGCACTGGCAGGTGCTGCTGCACATCTGTCCGCAGCGCGGCATCTGGCTGAGCTGCCGTCCCGAAAACGGCATCTGGGCCGGCTTGTGGACGCCGCCGATTATTGAGCTGGCCGGCGCGCCGGATCGCGAGCCGGCCCATATTCATCAGCTGACCCATCGCCGTCTGCATCTCTATGCCGAGCAATCGGCGCAGCCGCCCGGCGGAGACGGCGAGTGGGCGCGCTCGATCGAGGGCTATGCGCTGCCGACCGGCATTCACCGGCTGCTGGAGAGGGCGCTGTGATCAGGGCGGTCGCGCTGCTGCTCGGCCTGCTGTTGCCGCTGCCGGCTTCATCGCTGCCGGCGGCTCCGGTTCGGCACGGCATCGTCGTTGCGGCCCAGGGCGCTGCTGCGGCAGCCGGCGCTGCGATGCTCGAGCGCGGCGGCAATGCCTTCGATGCGGCCGCGGCGACGGCGCTGGCGCTGGGCGTGCTCGAACCCGGCTCCTCGGGTATCGGCGGCGGTGGTTTTTTCCTGCTCTATATCGCCAGGGAACAGCGCTATGTGATGATCGATGCGCGCGAAACGGCGCCGCGGCTGGCCGCGCACGGCGAGATCTACCGGCAGCAGTCGAGTATCGACGGACCGCAGGCGGCCGGCGTGCCCGGTCTGATTGCCGGCGTCGACCATCTGATGCGCCGCTACGGCCGGCTGACGCGCGCGCAGATCGCGGCGCCTGCGATCCGCATCGCGCGCGACGGATTCGCGCCGTCGCCGCGCCTGCAGCGGATGCTCGCCTGGCGCTCCTCGGCCCTGAATGATGCGGCCCGGCGCATCTATCTGCAGTCGCTGATCCGGCAGTCGGCGCTGGCCGATACGCTGGCGCGTTTCGCATCGCGCGGCGCGGATGACTTCTATCGCGGAGAGACGGCCGGCCGCCTGTTGGCCGATATCAAACGCGACGGCGGCCTGATCCGCGCGGCCGATCTGGCCAGCTATCGCGTCATCGAGCGGCAGCCGGTGATATTCGATTACCGCGGTTTTCATGTCGTGTCGGCCGCGCTGCCGTCGTCGGGCGGGTTGACGCTGGCGCATATCTTCGGCCAGCTGGCCGAAGATGATCCGGCCGCGCTGGACGAGGCGGATCGCACCCATCTGCTGATTGAGGCGATGAAGCGCGCCTATCGCGATCGCAACCGCTATCTGGGCGATGCCGATTTTGTCACGATTCCGGCCGACTATCTGAGTCCGGCGCGGCTGAAGCGGCTGCGCGACAGCATCGATATGAATGCGGCGACGCCGTCGGCCCGCTTGCGCGGCTTTGCCGAGCCGACCGGAGCCAGCGTCGATACGACCCATTTCTCGATTATCGATCGCGACGGCAACATGGTCAGCGCGACGCTGTCGATCAATTACGGTTTCGGCTCCGGCTATCTGTCGCCGGCCACCGGCATCCTGCTCAACGACGAGATGGACGATTTCGCAACCCGCCCCGGCACGGCCAATGCCTACGGACTGGTGCAGGGTGAGGCGAACGCGGTCGCGCCGGGCAAGCGCATGCTCTCCAGCATGACGCCGACGTTCGTGATCGGGCCGCAGCGCACGTTCATTGTCGGTACGCCGGGCGGCTCGCGGATCATCTCGATGGTGCTGTTGAGTACGCTGGGCTTTATGGGCAGGCAGACGCCGCCGGCCGAGTGGATCAATGCGCCGCGTTTTCATCATCAGTTTCTGCCCGATGCGGTGCAGCATGAGCCGGACGCATTCTCGCCGGCGCTGGCGGCGGAGCTGACGCGACGCGGGCATGCGCTGCAGCCGTTGTCGCGCCGTTACGGCAATATGCAGGCGATCGTGCTGGAGCGGCGCAGCGGCCGCGTGCTCGGCATCAGCGACCGGCGCGGGGAAGGGCGGGCGGTCGTCGCCCGATGACGCGGCTGTTGCAGTTTATCCGCCATCGCTGGCGCACGCTGACGCTGATGATACTGGCTGCGATTACGGTACTGTCGCTGTGGCCGCTGGAGCGGCTGCCCGAGATGTCCGGCAGCGACAAGATCCACCACTATATCGCCTATGTCGGCCTGATGTTGCCGACGGCGCTCAGGCTGCCGCGTCGCTGGCTGCTGCTGGCGCTGTTGTTCCTGCTCTGGAGCGGCGCGATCGAGCTGATCCAGCCCTGGGTCAACCGCTACGGCGAATGGGCCGATCTGGCCGCCAATGGCGCCGGTCTGCTGACCGGGCTGCTGCTGGGCCGGCTGCTGGGCCGCCTGTTTCCCGGGGCTGATCAGTCCGGGAGCAGGCAGCGCTGATCGTCAGCGCTGCCGTGCAGCTCATCGGCAATGCGCATCGCACATCTGCTCCACTACCGTGCACCAGGCCGCGGCCAGATTGGCGCGCTTGTATCCGCCACCGCCGAGCGCGATCAGTCGTCCGTGGCAGTAGCGGTCGGCCAGCCGGCAGAGCGATGCGGCGGCATGCGCATGCGCGTCCGGCGACAGTCGCAGGTGGGTGATCGGGTCGCCGGCAATCGAGTCGGCGCCGCACTGGAAGATGATGAATTCCGGCCGAGCGCGTTGGAGATGCGTCTCGACCTCGGGCCACAGTTGCAGGAAGCGCGCATCGTCAGCATAAGGTGGCAGCGGCAGATTCAGCTTGCTGCCGGCCGCGGTGCCGATGCCGGTCTCATGCGCGAAGCCGGTGCCGGGATAGAGATAGCGGCCATCCTCATGCAGGTCGGCAATCCACAGATCCGGATCAGATTCGAACGCGTAAAACACGCCGTCGCCGTTGGGCGTCGATATCGATATAGGCGATGCGGTTGATGCCGTAGCAGCTGCGCAGTGTCTCGATCAGGATGCCGGCATCATTGAATACGCAGAAGCCGGCCGCGATGTCGCGGCGGGCATGGTGCAGGCCGGCGATCGGAATGAAGGCGCGCCGCACAGCGCCCTGCATGATATCGGCCAGTGCGGCGAGCACGCTGCCGGCGACCGTCGCGGCAGCCTCGAATACCCCTTTGAAGGTCGGCGTGTCGCCGGCATCGAGAAAGCCGTCGCCGGTTTCGGATTGTCGCTGCACGCGCCGGATATATGCGGCGGTATGAAAGCGCCGCAGCGCCGCTTCATCAGCCATGACCGGCGGGGCGGCATGGACCCGCTGCTGCAGGGCTGTACTGAGCGCTGCGCGCCAGAATGCATCCGAGCGATCCGGCCCGAACGGATGATCGTCGCCGAAGCCGTAGCGGGCCAGCGCTGCCCCGATGCGGAGCTGCACGGCGGCGCGGGATTCGGGCGTCAGGCAGTGTAGTCGCTTTATTGCGGTGACGGTAGCCGCTAGCGTTGGCTGATGATCGATCGCCTCAAACAGCTCTGGCAACAGGCCGCGGCCAGGCCGCGCGAGCAGAAGCAGCATACGCTGTCGCTGGCCGTTGCGGCGCTGATGGTCGAGGTGATGCGCATGGATGGGCAGCTGCAGGGCGCCGAGCGCAGCGCGATTATGCAGTCGCTGCAGCAGCGCTTCGGACTGGCGCAGGCAGAGATTCATCAGCTGATCGGCGATGCGCTGTATCAGGTGAAGCAGGCGCTGGATCTGCACCAGTTCACTTCGGTGGTTGTGCAGGGCTTCTCGACCGATGAGCGGGTCGGCATCCTGGCCGAGCTATGGGCCGTCGCGATGGCCGATGGCGAGGTCGATCCCTATGAGGAGCAGCTGATCCGGCGCATGGCCGATCTGATCGGATTGCACCATAGTCAGTTCATCGAGGCTAAGATCGCCGCCGGCGCGGCCTGACTGCTGCAGGCCTTACCTGCAGGGCCTTATTCAGGCTGTTTGCGGCGGAGTGCAGTAATCGCCTCGACCTGAATCGACCCGATCTCGTCGACCCGGTCGGCGGCAGTCGGCCAGACCGGAAAGATGCGCGCCTTGCCGATCTTGCGGTGGGTCAGATAGTTCTCGATAAACTGTTGGGTGCGGCGGATGCGCCGGATCTCTTCCGGGGTCAGCTCGGCGCCGATCCACTGCGGGCGCAGGTCGATCATCAGATCGGGGTGGGCGCGCATGTTGCGGACCACCTTGTAGAGCCGGATGCGTTCGTTCTGGGAGAGCCGTTCGCGGCCATGCAGCCGGACGCGGGCGATGACGTCTGGCCCGGCAGCGCTCTGCCCGGCATCGGCGCGCCAGCTGCCTGCGCCGGCGAGTTCGTGCATCTGCTGTTGCATCGCCAGCCCGAGCCGCTCCAGTGTCAGCGGCTGTTCACCCCATTCACCCTGCAGCTCATAGGTCAGCGCTATCCGGCCCGGTTCGCGCTCCAGCCGCTGCAGCAGCTCCGAAGTCTTGAAACCGGTGCGGGTCAGTAGCGGGTCGGCCGTGAACAGGCCGCGTTCGACCTCGCCGCGCAGCAGTTCGACGGAGACGTTGGCCAGATAGCTGTCCGGCACCTCGCCGTCGCGCACTTGCAGCGCAGCCGACAGACGGCCACGGACCAGCCGCGGCATGCCCGAGGCCTGCAGCCAGTTGCGTACGAAAAACGGCGTCGCCAGTTCAAGGCCGGCATCGCCGCGGAAGCGCTGCGCATTCGACAGCGCCTGCCACTGACCGTTCAAACGGAAATCGCTGCCGCCGACGCGGGCGTCGACCTGCAGATCTGCCCACTGTCCGGCCTGAATGTGATCGGCCTGAATATGTACCCGGTCGGCCCAGAGCGATGTCGCTTCGCCAATGCTGATACGGCCGTCATCCAGGCGCAGCCGCCGGATTTCGATATGCCGGTTGCGCAGTGAGCTGATCCACCACGGGATGCGATCCGGCTCGCTATCCGGGCGCTTCTGCGCGGCATGTAGCGGCAGCGGCGATAGCGCGGCAATATAGTGCCAGCCGCTGCTGTCGATGCTGTCGATGGGCTGGCTTTCCAGCCCCATGCCGACCGGTCCGAAACGTAAACTCATCTGCTCGGCGAGCCACCGGTTGCCGCCATAGCCGAGCGTGATATCGCGCAGCTGCGCCTTGCCCTGCATCCGCCAAGCGCCGCGATCGGCGCTGATGGCCAGATCGAGACTGGCCTGCCCGGTGAGCGTGATCGCCCGCTCGGCGTCGCCCTGCAGCGGCAGCAGCGGCCGCAGCCTGGATAGTGGCACATGTTCGCCGCGCAGGCGCATCTTGGCACTGCTCAGCCGGCCGAACTGGTCTTTCTGTGCCTCGCCGCGCAGTCGCCAGCGTAAGAGCGACGCTGTCTGCGGATCCGTACCAGGCGGGGCTGCGCGCTCATCGCTATGCGTCCGCAGCTTGAAGCGCAGCGCTTTGCCGTCAGGGCAGCTGGCCTGGCCGTCGAGCGCCTCCAGTTTGACCGCGCCATTCGGCAGCACCAGTGCCAGCATCATATTCTGCACCCGGATATCATCGGCATTGATCTGCCATGCTAGTTGCTGCGGCGCGTTCGCTGCGCCGGTGTCGGCGCGTTCGCTCTGCAGCACCAGCAGCGAATCGCGCATGTCGATCTGTTTGAAGCGCAGCCGGCGCCGCTGCGTATTAATGGCGGCGTCGCGGTAGCTGACCCGGCTCCAGTACCAGGCCTGATGATGGCGCGCATCTTCAGCCCCTGTTGCCGGTGCGGCATAGATCAGATCCTGCAATTCGCCCTGCGCGCTGTTGATCCGCCACGCACCGCTGCGTCCCTGCCAGCGAGCCCGTCCATTCCACTGTGCGGCAATCAGACGGCGCGTGCCAATCTGCGGCAGCTGTGCCGACCACGGGTCCAGCGGCCATGCCGCTGCGTCGATATCCAGCAGCCACTGGTCGTCGCTCTGCGTGGCGGTCAGCTTCAGCATGTGGGCCGGCGCGGCGTGCATCTCGCCGGCTGTCTGCAGTTCGGCCTGAGCCTGGAGTTGCAGCGACGGTTTGTCGCTGTTGCCGGTTCTGGTGACATCCCAGCTGATATCGCCGTCGAGCGAGCCGTTGAGCGGTTTCAGCGCCAGCGCGGCGAGAAGCCTCTCGACATCAACACCGTGCCACTGCAGCGAACCGCGCGATAGCCAGTTGTGGATGTGCGGATTCTCGAGGAATGGCCTGTGCGGCGAAGGTGTGGCAAGATTCTGATACCACTGCCAGCTCACATCACCCTGCGGCAGCCGGGCCGAGCCTTGCATCGAGCGTAGTGCCGCATGCTGCTCCTGATGCAGCTCCAGTTCGCTGAAGATCAGTGCCGGCGCATCACGGCCATCGAGATGCAGTGTCAGCTGGCCGTCGCGCAGGCTCAGCTCCGTTGCGGCCTGCCATATCTGGCGCAGCGCCTGCGATTGTCGCCAGGCCTCCGGATTGCTCGCATGGCTGATCTCGGCGCGCAGGCCCGAGATATCGATCATGCCGATACGCGGCGCATTGCCGGTCAGCAGCTTCGGGTTGGCCCGCAACAGCATCTGTTCGATGCTGACCCGGTCGTTGCCGCGCTTGATCAGGATCTGCTGCAGAATCAGTCCGTTGCGCAGCAGATGGTAGCGCACATCGCCGATCTGCATATGGGCGCGCTTGGCCCAGGCCTGAATCAGTTCGCCGGCCTGCTGCTGGGCCGCAGCCTGAATCGACAGCTGCAGCGTGACGGCGAGCAGGGCGAGCGTGGCGATCGCAGCCAGATACCAGCGCGCGGCCGACGGAAAGATGCCGACCGGATGGTGGAAAATGGCCTGCCGTTTCAGAGCGCCTCCGCTGCGTTCATGCTGCATCTCCGGTGGCCGGTCGCTGCAGCTGTTCGATCACCGACTGATCCTCCAGCGTCGAGATATCCGATGTGATCTCGCGCCCGGCGGCGATATCGCGCAGCAGCCGGCGCATGATTTTGCCCGAACGGGTCTTCGGCAGGCTGTCGGCGACGCGGATCTCGTCGGGGCGCGCAATCGCGCCGATCTCCCGGGCGACATGGGCGCGCAGCTCATCGATCAGGCCGTCGCGCAGCGGCTCTTTGAGCACGACAAATGCGCAGACCGCCTCGCCCTTGATTTCGTCGGGGCGACCGACGACGGCCGCTTCGGCGACGGCCTCGTGCGATACCAGCGCCGATTCGATCTCCATCGTGCCGAGCCGGTGGCCGGAGACGTTGAGCACGTCATCGACGCGTCCCATGATCCAGAAATAGCCATGCTCATCGCGCCGCGCGCCATCGCCGACGAAGTAGAAGCGTTTGTCGAATTTGGCCCAGTAGGTATCGATATAGCGCTGCTCGTCACCCCAGATGCCGCGCAGCATCGACGGCCACGGCTGACGAATCACCAGCAGGCCGCCGTCGTCGCTGACCGGTTTGCCCTGCTCGTCGACGACGGCCGCATCGATGCCAGGCAGCGGCAGCGTGGCCGAGCCGGGCGTGGTCGGTGTTGCGAACGGCAGCGGCGCGATCATGTGGCCGCCGGTCTCGGTCTGCCACCAGGTATCGACAATCGGACAGCGCCCGCCGCCGATCACCTGGTGATACCAGATCCATGCTTCGGGATTGATCGGTTCGCCGACCGTGCCGAGCACGCGCAGCCTGGAGAGGTCGTGTTTGGCCGGCCACTCGTCGCCGGCCTTGATTAGGGCGCGAATGGCGGTCGGCGCGGTGTAGAAGATCGTGACGCCGTGATCGGCGCAGATCTGCCACAGCCGGCCGGGATTGGGATAGGTCGGCACGCCCTCGTACATCAGCGTCGTGCCGCCGCAGGCCAGCGGCCCGTAAACCGAATAGGTGTGGCCGGTGATCCAGCCGACGTCGGCCGTGCACCAGAAGATATCCTGCCCGGGCTGGAAATCGAATACCCACTGCATGGTCAGCTTCGCCCACAGCAGATAGCCGGCGGTCGTGTGCAGGATCCCCTTCGGCTTGCCGGTCGAGCCGGAGGTGTAGAGGATGAACAGCGGATGTTCCGAATCGAGCGCCGGAGCCTCGCAGTGGGCCGGCTGCGCCTTCAATGCCTGATGCCAGTCGATATCGCGGCCGCGGTTCCAGTCGATGCCGTTGCCGGCGTGGCGGACGACCAGCACATGGCGCACGCTGTCGCAGCCCCGTTGCAGGGCTTCATCGGCTTTCGGTTTCAGTGCATGGATGCCGCCGCGCCGGGCGCCGCCGTCGGCGGTAATGACCAGTTTCGCCTCGGCGTCCTCAATGCGATCGCGCAGGGCCTGAGCTGAGAAGGCGCCGAATACGACCGAGTGGATCGCGCCGATGCGGGTGCAGGCCAGCATCGCAACGGCGGCTTCGGGGATCATCGGCATGTAGATCACGACCCGATCGCCGCTCTCGATGCCGAGCTCGCGCATCGCATTGGCCGCTCGGCACACCTCGGACAGCAGCTCGTGATAGGAGATGCGGCGCACCGCGCCGGCCTCGCCCTCCCAGATAATGGCCGTGCGCTCGCCGTGGCCCGCTGCGATATGACGGTCGAGGCAGTTTTCCGACAGATTCAGGCGGCCATCATCGAACCAGCGGAAGAACGGGGCGCGATCGCGGTTGAGGACGCGCGTGAATGGAGCGCGCCACTCCAGTTGGCTGCGGGCCAGGTCGCGCCAGGTGTCGTCGAAGTCGTCGGCGAAGCGTTGGCGCAGGGCGTGGTAGGCCTCCAGTGACGGGATATTGGCCGCCGGATTGTGTGGCGCATCGAACATGCGCGTTTCGTCCAGGATGCTGGTGATGGTTGCTGACATGATCATATCCTCCAGACTCATTTCTAGCAGCTTGGCGCGGCATCGACAACCGGTTGGACGGAGTGGCGAGCGCACGCCCGTTGCGGCAGCGAATGCTGCAGATTTACGAAACAGCCGAATGCGTTAGCCTTGCCGGCATGAGCCGAAAAGTGATTCCGATCCAGACAGAACAGCAGGGCGAGCCGATGGCCGGCAAGCCGAAGTGGCTGAAGGTGCGCGCGCCGATGTCGAAAGAGTACAACGACATTGTGCGCATGATGCGCGAATTGAAGTTGAACACGGTCTGCGAGGAGGCCAGTTGCCCGAATATCGGCGGCTGCTGGAAGCAGAGATCGGCCACGTTCATGATCCTCGGCCGCGTCTGCACGCGCACCTGCGCCTTCTGTGATGTCGAGACCGGCCGGCCCGATCCGGTCGATCCGGATGAGCCGCTCAATCTGGCCCGCGCCGTCGCGCAGATCGGGCTGAAGCATGTCGTGATCACATCGGTGGACCGGGACGATCTGAAAGACGGCGGCGCCGGCCATTATGCGACTGTGATCCGCGAACTGAAGGCGCGCCAGCCGGATGTGACGATCGAGATTCTGACGCCCGATTTCCAGCGCAAGCCGGCTGCCTGTCTGGATACGATTATCGAGGCCGGCCCGGATATCTTCAACCATAATCTGGAGACCGTGCCGCGCCTCTACCGCTCGGTGCGACCCGGCGCGCGCTATTTCACATCATTGCGGCTGCTCCAGCGCGCGCAGGAACTCGATGCCAACGTGGTGACCAAATCGGGGATTATGGTAGGGCTCGGCGAGGAACGCGACGAGATCCTGCAGGTGATGGACGACCTGCGCGAAGCCGGCGTCGATATCCTGACCATCGGCCAGTATCTGCGCCCGAGCGCGAAGCATCACCCGGTGATGAAATACTGGGCGCCGGAGGAGTTCGACGAGCTGAAATACCTGGCCGAGAAGAAGGGGTTCGGCATGGTGGCTTCGGGGCCGCTGGTGCGCTCCTCATTCCACGCCGACGAGGTGTTTCAGGCCTTGAAGCTGAAGCAGGTATGAAAAATATCGCTATTTTGTGCTGGACATCGATAATTTGTACTAGGGTCTGTTAACATTAATTGAAATATGTATAATTGTTTCATGCAGTTAACACGTTCTCA